>JAZOPU010000122.1:0-25067 GCA_045655705.1 Candidatus Scatosoma sp. | reverse complement strand
TTTGCACTATGACGGAAACAAGGTTACCATCTTATTCGACAAAGAAATCCCCTTATATTTCTACAAGGTTGACCGCTATGATTATGCAACGCATACCACCGTTTACGAAGGCGCAGGCATAAAAGAAATTAGCGATACGAACGTAGAGAAAGATAAAAATTATATATATACCGTCATACCCATTTATAAAAGCAATCAAGGAACACCCGTAGTGCTTCCCACGATCACCACCAAAGCGGGCGCACCGCCCCCTATCTTAGATCGGGAGATTTTAGATAAAAATTGGTGGGAATATTAAACCAACCCGCGCCGTTTGGCGCGGGTTAGATTATATCGTTATTTTTTCAATCGAAGCAAACGCTTGCTCAATCAAACCTTCGATATCCAGCTTACTTTCTTCCCGTTCAATTTCCGAAAGCTTGGGACGAATGGCGGGAAAATCGGGTAAAAATACCGTGCAACAGTCTTCAAAAGGCAATATCGACGTTTCATACGCGCCCATTTTCACCGAACGCTCGATAATCTCGTTCTTATCAAATCCCACGAGCGGGCGCAAAATCGGCAAAGTTTCCACAACGGAGTTGGAAGAAGTCATTCCTTCAATCGTTTGGCTTGCCACTTGCCCAAGGCTTTCGCCAGTAATTAAGCATTGCGCGCTAACGTGTTTGGCGTGCCGTTCGGCTATACGGAACATAAAACGTCTAAGCAGCGTGATCATAAGCTCGGCTTTGCATTTTTCGTGTATCGCTTCTTGGATATGCGTTACGCTCACGGTATACAAATTCGTAGTGCCGGTATACGCGGATAAAATATGCGCAAGATCTACCACCTTTTCTTTGGCTTGCATATTCGTATACGGATAGCTATGGAAGTGCAAGCAATCCACTCTCATACCGCGTTTTGCCATCATATGCCCCGCAACAGGACTGTCTATACCGCCTGAAAGAAGCAAAAGCCCGCGCCCTGCCGTTCCCACGGGCATACCGTTTGCGCCGTCGATAAAATCGGCAAACACCAGTGCAACGCCGTGTTCGCGAATATCCACGCGCACCGTAAACGAAGGTTCGTGCACGTCCACTCGCAATTTTCCTTGTGCGTATTCTAACAATCTTGCACCGATTTCTCGGCTGATTTCAATGGAATTGAGCGGATATTTTTTATCACCACGATGCGATTCCACTTTAAAAGTACCGCTTTCTCGTGCGAGCGTTTTTGCCGCTTCAAAAATAGCGTCTAAATCAGAAGTCGTTTCCAAACCCACACTCAAAGAATGTATACCGAATACTTTTTTAAGCCTTTCAACGATCTCTTCCGTTTGCGATTCGTCGAATTTGCTTATGATATATCTTCCGCTTTGTTTAATAAATTCAAACTCCAAACCTTTCAAGGCACGCAAAACGTTAGTTTCTAACGCGCGTTCAAAAAAGCCTTTATTTTTACCCTTTAAAAAAATTTCCGAATAACGGAGAATGATAACTTTTTCCATTGTTTCTCCTATTGCATACGGCGTTTGAGTTCCGCGCCGATTTCATTAAGAATTTTTGATGCCTTTTCAGTCTCGTCCTGCGTTGTTTGCGGTGAAAAGCTCAAACGCAAAGTGCCGTCCGCCGTTTTTTCGTCGTAGCCAAGCGCAAGCACCGTTTTATTATAACGTGTTTTTGCGTTGGAAGAACACGCCGAGCCCGTACCGATAATTAAGCCTTTATCGTTTGCCATGTGAAGCAAAATTTCTCCGCGCAATCCCACCGCCGACAGGGTTAAAACATACGGCGACGTATCTTCACTGCTTATCCGCAAATATACGTCTTTATTAAGCGTTGACCAAAGCATTTCACGATACGTTTGCAAACGCTGATTATCTTCTTTGAGCGTTGCAAATTTTTCTTCCGCGGCATAGGCAAATTGCTGTATACCAAACACGTTTTCCGTACCGCTACGTTTCCCATTTTCCTGCCCACCGCCGTATATATACGGCAAAATCGTCAACGATCTTCTTTTGATAAGCGCGCCAACGCCTTTTAAACCGCCTATTTTGTGCGCGCTAACCGAATATAAATCTACTTCTTTTCCCAAACGGAAAGGGATTTTTCCGTATGCCTGCACGCCGTCGCTATGAAAAATCACGCGAGAATTTTTTGCTTTCACGCGTTTTGCAATCGCGTTGATATCATTGATTGCGCCCGTTTCGTTGCTTACGTGCATAACGGACACGAACGAAGTTTTTTCATCAACCATTGCAAGCAATTTTTCCACGTCAACGCGACCGTCTTTTTGTAAAGGTGCAAACCGCGCTTCGATTACGCCACGGTTTTTCAGTTCGTTAAAAGGATTTATCACCGCGGAGTGTTCACCCAACGTCGTTACGGCGTTACCCCGTTTTGCAAAAGAAAATATCGCTTGATTGTCCGCTTCCGTACCGCAAGAAGTGAAAATAAGTTCAAAAATCGATTCGTCCGCGACCTTACAAAGCAAAGCGGAGCGCGCTTTTTTAAGCTCGCCCTGCAATGCAAATCCTTCGTTATATAATCCCGACGGATTATGAAATTTTTCCGTTACGTATACCCGCGCGCGCTCGAATGCCCTTTCGGACGGTTTCGTCGTGGCGGCGTTATCCATATAAATCATTCTTATTTTTGCTTTCGCTCCTGCATAACGTAATCGCTTTCCAGCACGCTACGTTTGGCAAATTTCATAATATTCATTAGCAAATTTTCACGACATTCCAACACGTAAAGCTTTCTGCCGTTATAGTTTGCCAACACGTACATAAAGAATTTTCCTTCCGACGCTTCCACGTTGGGCGTGCAAAACACCGTTTTCACGGTAGGATCGGCACGGAAACGATCGAACGACGGATTGTCCACGTCGCCAACCTGTATCATATCTTCGCAATCAATGCGCGCAACCAACCTACGTTTATTCACGTTGACAACCTTGGATATGCGCAGTTCGCCTGTGACGAAGCAGTAATCGAAGTTGACGTTATAGCGGGATTTGATTTTGTAGAATGCAAACCACATTCCCATAAACATCAACCCCTGAATCAGCATAAAGCCGAACATCGTCCAAAACGCGCCGGCTTCTTCGCCACCACCGATTGGCATATTAAAAATTGCCATAACCAACAAAATGATACCAAGAAAGAGAAAAACGTAGGATAAGATATGAAAAATCTTATATTTTCTTCCTTCTTTAACAGCGTTTTGATTGATTGCGCTTTCTTCGTAAAAAGCGTCCATGCGTTTCCCCCCAGTGTTAAATTTCCAGCGTACCTTCGTATACCGTCTTGACGTTGCCAAGCAATTCCACGTCGCCGTCCGCGCGGTAGTTGACTGTCAAATCCCCGCCACGAAGTTTCACCGTTACGTTGGTATCCTTTTCACAATACCCGCCAAGCACCGCCGCAACAACCGCTGCGCAAGCTCCCGTACCGCAAGCCCACGTTTCGCCCGTACCACGCTCGAACACGCGCATTTTAATTGTTACTTTATTCACGATACGGATAAATTCCGTGTTAATTCCCTTGGGGAAATATTCAGAGTTTGCAAGCGCCGTTCCGATTTTCTCCACGTTCACCGCGTCCACTTTATCCGTGAATATTACGCAATGGGGATTACCCACGTTTACCAGCGTTACTTTATACGTTTCGCCGTCCACTGTGATTTCTTTATCAATAATCGTATCTTCTTTCCAAACGCAAGGGATCTTGTCGCCTGCAAGCTGTACTTTACCCAAGTTTACGCTTGCCGAATTTACCTTTCCGCCGAAAGAATACACTTTCACGTCGCATACGCCGTTTGCCGTTTCAATCGTCATATCCGTCTTGCGGACGATACCCTTTTCAAACAGGTATTTTCCGATGCAACGGATCGCGTTACCGCCTTGGAGCGCTTCCGAGCCGTCTTTGTTGAACACGCGCATTTTCGCATCTGCAACGTCGGAGCTTTCAATAAGCGCAACACCGTCGCCACCGATACCGTAGTGCGCCTGCACGTAGTTTACGGCGATTGATTCGGGGCAGGTAATTTTCCCGTCGCGGTTATCGAAAATGATATAATCGTTTCCGCAAGACTGCATTTTCGTGAATTTAAGCTTTAATTTCTCGCTACGGAGCGCGTTGATATCCACAAGCTCGGTGTTATCTTCCGTGAAACGGCTTGCAATGATGTCCGCCAAAGCGTTTGCCGTATCCAGCGCGGTGAGTACCGTGATACCCAGCAAAATCGCGTGGTGATGCAATTTTATAAAGTCGTTGATAGACTCCATATCCGTCTTGCCCGTATACACCACGTAGTCAATCTTTCCTTCGTCCATAAGCTTGATAACGGAGTCGGTTGCGGAAAGTCTATCCACCACCGTGCAATCAAAGCCAAGATCTTGAATGACCTTTGCCGTGCCTTTGGTTGCGTACATCGTACAGCCAAGATCTCCGAATTTTTTCGCGATCGTCAAGACGTCGAGCTTGTCCTGATCGTTTACCGTCATATACACGCCCACGGGACGGCGATCGGAAGGATGGCACATTTTAAAGCCCGCGGAAACAAGTCCTTTGAACATTGCTTCTTCGATCGTTTTACCGATACCCAAAACCTCGCCCGTCGATTTCATTTGCGGTCCGAGCTGGGAGTTGACGTCGTTGAGCTTTTCAAAGCTGAACACGGGCACTTTGACCGCCACGTACGGCGAAGAAGGATATAATCCGGTGCCATAGCCGAGTTTTTTGAGTTTTCCGCCCACGATAATTTTTGTTGCAAGCTCTACCATCGGCACGCCCGTAACCTTGGAAATATACGGAACGGTACGCGACGCTCTGGGGTTTACTTCGATCACGTATAACTGTCCGCGATAGATAAGATATTGTATATTGATAAGCCCCTTGGTTTTAAGCTCCAACGCAAGCTGGGTGGAAACTTCGATAATTTTTTCCAGCATCGTATCGTCAAGGTTATACGGGGGATACACGGCAATCGAGTCACCCGAGTGAATACCCGTTCTTTCGATATGTTGCATAATACCGGGAATAAGCACGTCTTTTCCGTCGGAGATCGCGTCTACTTCCAACTCCGTACCCATAAGATATTTATCGCAAAGCACGGGGTTTTCAATACCCTGCGCCAAAATAACGTCCATATAACGGCACACGTCTTCTTGCGTGAACGCAATCGTCATATTTTGTCCGCCGATAACGTAGGAAGGACGAAGGAGCACGGGATATTCCAATTTTTCCGCCGCGGCAAGCGCTTCTTCTTTCGTCATTACGGTAAGCGCTCTGGGACGGGGAATGGAATATTTATCAAGAAGCGCTTCAAAACGCTCTCTATCCTCCGCTCTATCTACGCTATCCGCCGACGTGCCCAAAATACGGATACCGTGCGTATCGAAATACGCGCAAAGATTGATTGCCGTTTGTCCGCCGAACGTGATAATAACACCGTAGGGTTTTTCAATATCCAGCACGTGCTGTACGTCTTCGGGCGTAAGCGGTTCAAAATACAATCTATCCGCCGTGTCAAAGTCGGTGGAAACCGTTTCGGGGTTATTGTTGATAATCGCAACTTCATAACCCATTTCTTTAAGCGTCCAAACGCAATGCACCGACGAATAGTCGAACTCGATCCCCTGTCCGATACGGATAGGTCCAGAACCGATTACCACGATACGCTTTTTCGCGGACTTGATAAAGGGTTTTGCTTCGTCGTGCGCGTGATCGTCGAACGTGGAATAGAAATACGGCGTTTTTGCAGGGAATTCCGCGGCGCAAGTGTCCACCATTTTATAAGCAGCTTTGCGTCTATACGGGATTTTTTGTCCGCTGAACGCTTGGATATCTTTATCCAAATATCCAAGGCGTTTGCCTTCGTCGTATAACTCACGCGTAAGCTTGCTCGTTGCAAGCTTTTCTTCGTATGCAATCAGGTTTTTG
Source organism: Candidatus Scatosoma sp. (assembly GCA_045655705.1). GTDB lineage: Bacteria > Bacillota > Clostridia > Christensenellales > Borkfalkiaceae > Scatosoma. The sequence continues at coordinate 19,144 of JAZOPU010000122.1, read as the reverse complement.
AATTTATTCAAGAACCATCTGTCGATCTTGGTGATATTAAAGATTTCGTCTACCGAAACGCCTTTTTTGAGTGCGGCGTACACGACGAAAATACGCTCGTCCGTCATTTCGGAAAGCTTTGCGCGAAGCTCTTCTTTCGACGAATTTACAAACTTTTTATAGTTCATCGTGCTCGTGGAAATTTCCGCGCCGCGAACGGCTTTCATTATCGCCATTTCAAACGACGTACCAATCGACATTACTTCGCCCGTCGCTTTCATTCGCGTACCCAATTCCCGTTTTGCATACAAGAATTTGTCAAACGGCCATTTGGGCATTTTTACAACGAGATAGTCGATCGTCGGCTCAAAGCAAGCGTAGGTGTTGCCTGTAACGTCGTTGACGATTTCGTCGAGCGTATAACCAAGCGCGATCTTAGACGTAACTTTGGCGATCGGGAAACCCGTTGCCTTGGACGCAAGCGCCGAAGAACGGCTAACACGGGGATTTACTTCGATAACCGAATATTCAAAGGAGTCGGGATTGAGCGCAAATTGCACGTTGCAACCGCCTTCAATACCAAGCTCGGTGATAATCGCAAGTGCCGCCGTGCGGAGCATATTATATTCTTTCGTGGAAAGCGTAACCGCAGGCGCAACGACGATTGAGTCGCCCGTGTGAATACCCACAGGGTCTACGTTTTCCATAGAACATACCGTCAAAACGTTGCCTGCGCTATCGCGCAACACTTCAAACTCTACTTCTTTCCAGCCGGCAATATATTTTTCAATGAGTACCTGCGTAATCGGAGAAAGCATAAGCCCGTTATGGGAAATCAAACGCAACTCTTCTTCCGTATACGCCACACCGCCGCCTGCACCGCCAAGGGTATATGCAGGACGGATAATCACGGGATAACCCAGCTTATTGGCTATCGCCACACATTCTTCTACCGTATACGCGATATCCGACGGAACGCAGGGCTGATTTATCTTTTCCATCGTTTCTTTGAAAAGTTCGCGATCTTCCGATCTGTCGATCGCGTCCAATTTCGTTCCGATAAGCTTTACGCCGTGCTCGGCAAGAAACCCAGATTTTGCTAATTTACAACCCATCGTAAGCCCCGTTTGACCGCCAAGCGACGCCAAAAGGGAGTCGGGTTTTTCTTTTATGATAATACGCTTTAACGTTTCTTCCGTGAGCGGTTCGAGATAAATTTCGTCCGCAAGCGCTTTATCCGTCATGATCGTTGCGGGGTTAGAGTTACAAAGAACGACGTTTACCCCTTCGCTTTTCATAACACGGCAAGCTTGCGCGCCGGCATAGTCAAATTCCGCGGCTTGTCCGATAACGATAGGTCCGGAGCCGATTACAAGCACTTTCTTTATATCACTTCTCTTAGGCATTGTCTTTCTCCTTTTTCATAAGCGCAAAGAATTTTTTATACAAGGGGTTTTCCGTATTTCCCAAATCGCAACACTCGGGGTTAAACTGTACGGTAAACGCGTTAATTTCGTCGTAATCAATACCCTCGCAAGAGCCGTCGTTTACGTTCACGAATTTCACCGTACCCGTTTGCAGGCTATCTTTCACCACTTCATAGCCGTGGTTTTGCGAAGAGATATACACGCGATTGCATTTTTGACATTTTACAGGCTGATTGCCACCGCGATGTCCATATTTTTGTTTTGCCGTTTCTCCGCCGAGTGCCAACGCAACCAGCTGATGTCCAAGACCTATACCAAAGACAGGTGTTTTCCCAAGCAACTTTTTCACTTCTGCAATAATACCCGTATTTTCTTCGGGATCGCCCGCACCATCGCCCAGCACCACGCCGTCCGCGCCCAAGGACAAAATTTCTTCCGCCGTTGCGTTATACGGCATACGAATGACTTTGCAACCGCGGCGAACGAAGTTTTCTACGGTACTGTTTTTTGAGCCAAAATCCCAAAACGCCACGGTATATTCCGCATTCTCGTTTTCGTATACTTTCTTTTGCTTGCAAGCAACCGTTTCCACCGCGTTTTGCACGGAATAGTTTGCAAGCGCTTCCACTTCTTCCGCTGTCAACGGCTTATCGCTCACGCACGCGTTCATTGCGCCTTTTTCGCGCAAGATTTTTGTCAGCTCCCGCGTGTCTACGCCGTAGATACCAATCACGCCTTTCTTTTTCATAAACGCGTCTAACGTTCCTTCGCTACGGAAGTTGGAGGGCGTATCGCAATATTCTCTAACGACGTAGGCGTTCAACCACGCTCTATCGCTTTCCGCGTCGCTTTCGTTCACGCCGTAGTTACCAATCAAGGGGAACGTTTGCACAACGATTTGTCCAAAATTAGCAGGATCGGTAAGCGTTTCCACGTAACCGACCATACCCGTCGTGAACACGAGTTCACCCACCGTTTCACCGTCAGCACCAAAGCGATAGCCTTGAAAAACTTCACCGCTTTGTAAGGTCAAATACACTTTTTTCTTTTTCATAGTCTCTACCTTTAATAAAGATTTTTTCTTGTTTGTGTTCCGCTTTTTTCCCCGAAAAAAAAGACTGATTGCAAAAATCAGTCCACTTTGGAAAAAACAACGGGCTTATCAAAAACACAAATACGAGAAATGCTGAAACCGTGTTCAGCCGTTTTCAATTTTGCCACGTTATCAAGCGTAAACATTCTTTGTCTCCGTAAATTTTTTCTATTATAACACAGTTCATTGCGTTTGTCAACTTTATCAAAGGGGGTAGGTCAAGATTTTTTCAAAAACTTTCTCCTTATTGTGATATACAAAAGACGGAAGTCGCACTATAATTTCCATCGCCTAAATTTATGGTGAGCAAAATTTCTTGCGTTTGCAAAGCGTTTTCCATAGTATTGGCGACAAAATCCTGTCGTCTGCCGTCCTGTAAAAGACACAACCCGTTGATCGTGATATGTAGCTTTTCAAACGAGAACTGCTCGTTTGCGGTGTAGATTGCCCACAAAACGTCTTCCAAAACAACCTTTTTTAAAGCTATTGCTTTGCGCACGGCAGGTGCGCCCGCAACGGCTTTTGCCACCGCCCTTGCCGTTTTTGCAGAACGAGCACCCGTCACACAGCAAGTAGCAAACGTATCCGAAGCGTTTTTTGCAATCAAACGGCACACGTTGCCCATAACCGCCGAAAGCGCGTCGGCAAACTTTTTATATTCGCTATCACATGTGAATATCTTATAATTCCCAGCCTTGCCACTTGATAGAATACAAGCAAAATCGTTGGGCGAGGACACACCGTCCACGTTCAAAAGATTGAGTGAGTTATTGACCGCCGACGTAAAGGCTTTTTGCAAACAATCAGGCTCGATCGCCACGTCCGTTGTTAAAATGCAAACCGTCGTAGCCATATTCGGGCATACGTGCATATTTCCTTTCACGATACCGCCGATTTTACACGTATAATCGCCAAGCTCAAACGAATACGCAAACGTTTTGGGTTGCTCCCCCGCCGAAGCAATCCCGATCGCAGCCTTTTGAGAATGCGCACTATCCGACCCCAAACCCTTGACAAGCTCGTCCATTTTGGATAAAACAGGCGATATGGGCAAATTGCCGATTTTCCCCGTAGACGCAATCGCAATCTCTTCTTCTCGCACAAGCAATTTATTAGAAAGAGCACGGCAAATATCGCGCGCAACCTTTTCCCCGCCTTGCATATACACGTTTGCAATTCCGCTATTGACGATCACCGCCCGCGCATATCCCGCCAAACGCTTTTTCACCAACTTGGACGGCGCGCCCAAGCAATCGCTTTCAGCATATACGCAAGCGCAGGCACAGCGTTGCTCCGCAGCGACCAAGGAAAGGTCTTCTTTGTTATCGTTTACGATCCCGCAGCTCACGCCGTTCGCACGAAAACCCGACGGCGCGCAAACACCGCCGTCAATTTTCGTCAATTCCTTTTTTACCGCGTTCTTTCTCACGTATTTTCATCCTTTACAAAAACGATTTTTGCTTGCACGACGATCTCGTCGTTATCGTTAAGACCTTGCGTTATATATTCGCCGTTTTGCATGTCTTCTCTATAAAAACGCAACGTTTCCCCTTCCTTACATTGTTTCAGGTATGAGATTTGAAAACTTTTTACGCTTTTCGTTGCAAGCTCTGAAATCTTGAAACAATTCATACAATAATCAGCGTAGCGCGTGTTGTTTACGTGCATATTATGATCGTATTCCGAATTGGCAATCGTAAGCGTAAAACAAGGCGTTTTGTTTTCGCAAGAAAAAGCAGGAATTTTCCACGTTATAGCCTTTAAAACCTTATCGGTGTTATACGTCGTATAGTCCTGATTTTCTATCGTTTTCGATTGCAAAATTTTATTTGCTTTTAAATCCACCAAACACCAGCGGGACGTTGCGTTCACCAAGCTTTCCCCTTTTGCATTTACAAACCGATACTCTCTGCCAAAGGTTACGTAGGAAGGTGGCGTGGGCCAGGTTTGCACGGTTACAAGCTCGCCAATGGGAACGGGGCGAATAAACTCCGCGCAAACGTTACTCACCATAAACGCGTAGCCCTTGGGTTTTACGAACGAATAGCCAAACCCCAATTCTTCCGCACTCGCGCACGCTACTTCTTCCATAAGCGCAAGTGCCGAAGAAATTTTTAGCGAATCTTTAAAATCCACGTCACAATACTTCACTTGAAAATTGTTTGCATAAACGTATTTCTTTTCCATATTTTTATTATAGCTTTTTTATATAAAAATGTCAATATAACGTTTATACTTTTTTTGAAAAATTATGGTGTTTTTCGCATATTTCGCACATAATACTCTTGACATAACACTAGGTTTGTGATATAATCAAATTGTCAGGAAATTAAAGGCATACAAGCAAGTCATTATATCAGACAAAGTAGTCCTATGTCACACAATACACCAAAGGAGAAAGCTATGGAATTTACCCAAAACGAAGAAGTCTTGACGGGTGGTGAAGAACAAAATCGCGAGATAAGTTCCGACCTTATTCGCGGGCACATCAACACCATTATTTTGCGCAGTTTATACGACGGCGACAAATACGGATACGATATTATTAACGAGATAGAGAAGAAAAGCGGCGGACTGTATACATTAAAACAGCCCACCTTATATAGCGCGCTTAAACGCTTGGAATCTCTTAAATACGTGGAATCCTACTACGGCGATTATTCCAACGGCGGGCGCAGAAAATATTTCTCTCTCACCGATTCAGGGCGTGCGCTCACAGAAAAAAATCTTTCCGAATGGGAATATTCAAGAACGATTATCGACAGCTTGATCTCCGACGGAAACGCGCACTATGATTTTTCCTTTATCACGGACAAACAAGCCGAACTTGTAGAACTCAAACGCGCTCTCGCCGCCCGTGAAGAAGCTTTGGCGGAAGAAAAAACCGCACTTGCGGCGCTTAAAAACGAATTACAACGCGAACGAGCACTACTCTCCACGCAAAGCGCGTCCATTCTTTCGCAAAAAACCGACGTCACGCAATTGAAGGAAAAAATCAACGCCCAAGCAGTAGAGCTTGAAGAAAAACAAACGGCTTTACAAGAAAAAGAAACGGAAATCCTTGCCAAAGAATACGAGCTGGCGCAAAAATCCCAAGAAATCGAAGAAACGAAAGCGGAACTTGAAAAATTGCAGTCGGAGCTTTTAGAAAAGCAAAATACGATTCATGCATTGAATGAAACGCTCGTTTTACTGAAAAAGGAAAAAGACGAAAAAAACACGGAATTTTACAACAAAAATTTGGAGCTCCGTGCCCTGCAAGCTCAAATTGAAGCACAAAAAGAAAAATTAGAAATCGAACAACAAGCCCTTTCCGACAAAGAAACCGCCTTGATCGAAAGAGAAAATCGCTTATTGCAGGATACGGAAAGCGAAAAATCTTCCAATCTTGCGTTAATCAACGAAGAAAAACAAGCGCTCGATAAAAAAGAATACGAGCTTTCACAAAGAGAATTTGCTTTGGAAGAAAAGGAACGGGCGATACAGTCTTTGGAAAGCAAAGAAAACGAGCAACTCAAAGAGCAGTTGATTGCGTTAGAACAACAACGCAAAGAGCTTATGCTCCGACAAGAAGCATATAATCAACAGCAACTCGATTTTATCACTCGAAAAAACACACTTGCAGCGCAACAGTTTGATTTAGCGGACAAGCTCACCGATTATAATGCACAAGTAAAGCTTTTTAATGAAAATTTGGAAAAATTAGAAACGGAAAAGCAAGCGTTTGAAGAACGTAACCGCGATTTTGAAAGCAAACGTTCCGCTTTTGAAGAAGAGAAATCCGCTTTTTCCCGTACAAAAGAAGAAGCGGAACGCGTGTTGCAAGAAACACAGCAAAAAGCAAGCGAAGACACGTTATTACTTTCTAGGCAAGCAAGAGATTTACAAGAGCGGGAATTAAATCTTATCCAGCGCGAAAACTCTCTCAACGCCACTTTGCGTGACATGCAATCAAGACAGTATAACGGCTATTATCAGCAAAGTATCTATCCCCCTTCGTCGCCTTATGACAACCGCGGAGAAATGAATTTTAATGATTTACATCAACGCGCACAATCCGAAGGTATACGCTTACAAACGGCAGGCAATATTGCTCACACAACCCCCACTTATATAGCACAATCGCAACCACAAGCGGAAAAAGGCACGTTTAATATGGGGCTTACGCTCTTTAAAACGGCGTTTATTATCTTTTGTATTATGGCGTTTGAAAGCCTTGCAATCTTCTTTTTAAAGGATTATTTGAACACGACCGTTCTCTATCCGCTCGCCGCGTTTACCGTCGGATTTATACAATTTGCAATTTGTGCAATTTTGTATGCGTGCGGTTATCGCCCCAAAGCAAGGAAGAAAAAGAATACTCCCTACGTTTTAACAGCGTTTGTGATATTCGTCATTTGCGTTATTCTCACAACAATGATTGCTGTGTATTTTAAAGCGCAAGTTTCCATTCCCGCCGAACTTTTGGCGTTTGTAATTATCCCCGTGACGTTACTTTTGAATATACTTTTCTTTGCGGGATTGTTCTATTTATTCTCCACGAAAACGAGCGAAAAATAAGATATTGAAACACGCAAAAAGCACCCCATCAGGGTGCTTTTTTTGGTGGACGCGAGAGAGTTTTGGTAAACCAAAGCTTCACCGCACCGTCAACTTCTATCTTTATATAAACGTTTCACTTCGGCGCGGTTCGCGCGCACCTCCGATAATGCGGAGCTTCTTCACATCCTCTCTTTCCACGCAAAAAGCACCCAATCAGGGTGCTTTTTTGGTGGACGCGAGAGGGCTCGAACCTCCGACCTCTACCATGTCAAGGTAGCGCTCTAACCAACTGAGCTACGCCTCCAAGCAATTACTTTGCTATTATACCAAAGTAATCGCTTTTCGTCAACTGTTTTTTAGACCTTTATCAAAAATGACCAATCATTTATTCAGCTGTGATCGTATACGTAATACAATCAACGTAATAAGTGACCGCTTCGTTCTTTGATAGAACACCTTCTTTTATGTAAAACAAATATTGTTCACCTTTCAAAAGAGCCTGTATCTTCGCTTCATCTACTGCATCTTGTTTGAACGTTTCTTCGTCCATCGTAACGGTTTGCCAAACACCTACGATTGCCTTCATTTCGTAATCATTACGCAAAGTTACTTGTTTTTTATCATGCTCATCGTTCGCATCAATGAACATATCAATTTGGATAAAAAATGTAAGCGCATCGTCGGAAAACGCGGTTACAATCTCTTCAAGATATTCACTAAAATTTACGTAGAAATATGCACCATACCCCGTAAAACTTACGGTTTTTGTGGCGTATACAGCTACACCCGATCTTTTCTCCCAACTATCCGCGTGCGAAATACTCGGCGTTATATTCGACAGCTTCTTTATAGTAAGATATTTCTCTGCGTCTGCTTGCGTTTCAAAATGGAACTCACGCACGACACGCGTTGTTTCCTTTGTATAATAACAACGCAAAACCGTTTTTCCGTTTGCATATACGATGTCTTGCATGTGCGCGTTTTCGTTTTCTTTGTCAAGCGTATACACGGAATACTGCGCATATTCTTCCGTTTCGGCGATATGATTTGCGGTTACTTCCTCGCCAAGCGGGGCATACAAAGTTTGCACGATTGCTTCGCTTTGGTCTGGTAAATAATGATGCACTTCATATTTATAGGATTTGTCTTCAAACGGCTGTACGTATTGCGTATAAAGCGTATTGCTCGTATCGTCTTTACCGTCCGCAATCGCAAGCTGTGCCACGTAGCTCATAGAGCGCGTATTATTCTCTATATTCGCTTCGCCCGTGCCGTCTTTATTTTTTGCGTTTTCAGCAAGGAAATATTCTGATATCCCATTTGCCTTATACTCGATATACCCAAGTCCGACAAAGGCACGCATTCTATTACCTTCTTTCAAATCCACGAGCGATCCACGCAAAAATTTTGTGTCGCTTGTCCCTGTCAACGTTTGACTTTCCACATAGGAAATATGCCGTTTTTGACAAGTGCAAGTGTTATCGCCAATATTCGGTGTACAATCTGCGCGCGTGTATTTCGCATTTTCGCCAAACAACGTTTCTTTGCTCAGCGGCGCGGTATACGTTTTACTGCTTTCTTGCGTGTAATCGGCAGGTATAATCAACATACCATACGCAACGGAAACGTTGTCCGTTTCCAATTTTTCTAATGATTCATACACGCTTGTTGGCAAGGTAGCGGTGAAACGTATGCCGTCTTTACCGTCTTTTTCGCCAATACGCACACTTGCTCCGTATTCCATTTGGAAGTCTTTTATCGTTGCACCCACGTCCGCGGAAGCAACGCGCTTTGGCAAGGTTAAAAATCCCAAGCCACAGACGATAGAAGCCAATACCCCAAGTCCAATAATTTTCTTCTTTTGCATTTCCCACCTCAACTTTGCGATTCAGTGTCTTGCCATTCGTCGGGGTCATAGCCGTCTACGGCATATAAATCGGACGTGCGAACAACGTCTAACAGCGTATAAACGTTTTCTAATCTCGGAGTTTCATATTTTTTCTTTTGCATACCCACCTCATACTTTATTTTTATAAAAAAAAGGATGTATTCGATTAGGAATACACCCAGTTTTTTGCTTGTTACTATTTCGCGTATTCAACGCCACGGAACTCACGAATGACGTTGACCTTGATTTGACCGGGATATTCGAGTTCTGCTTCGATTTTCTTGGCTATATCTTTTGCAAGGAAGAGTGCCTGTGCATCGTCCACTTGTTCAGGTTTAACAATGACACGTACTTCTCTACCTGCTTGGATTGCATAGCTCTTCTCAACCCCGTTAAAGCCCGAAGCAATCGCTTCCAATCTTTCCAAACGTTTCACGTAATTCGTTCCCGTTTCACGTCTTGCGCCCGGTCTTGCGCCCGAAATCGCGTCCGCTGCTTGAATAAGCACGGCTTCAATCGTTTTCGGCTCTACATCGCCGTGGTGCGCCATGATCGCATTGACAATATTAGCGTTTTCTTTATATTTCTTCGCCAAATCCGCACCGATTTGAATGTGCGTACCTTCTTGTTCTTGATCGACTGCTTTACCGATATCGTGGAGCAACCCCGCACGCTTTGCAAAGTTGACGTCAAGCCCAAGCTCGGCTGCCATTTGTCCAGCCAATGTGGCAACTTCTACCGAATGCTTGTATACGTTTTGCCCGTAGCTCGTTCTGAATTTCAAACGCCCGATAAGCTTGATAAGTTCGGGGTGCAACCCGAATATTCCCGCTTCAAATACGGCGGCTTCGCCCGCTTCTTTGATTTGTAAATCCATTTCACGTGAAACTTTTTCCACTGTTTCTTCAATTCTTGCAGGGTGAATTCTACCGTCGTTGATCAATTTTTCAAGCGACAAACGCGCAATTTCACGTCTAACAGGGTCAAAGCCGGACAAAATAACCACTTCAGGCGTATCGTCAACGATAAGCTCAATACCCGTTGCGTTTTCAAGCGCACGGATATTTCTGCCTTCTCTACCGATAATACGCGCTTTCATATCGTCGCTGGGAAGCGGTACGACGGAAACGGTAATTTCCGAAGCTTGGTCCGCGGCGCATTTTTGAATAGCAAGCGCGATAATCTTTTTCGCGTTCATATCCGCTTCGTCTTTGGCTTGTTGTTCAAGGTTGCGTACTTGCATCGCAACGTCGTGACGCGTGGAATCAAGTATTTCTTCCGTGAGTAAGCGTTTTGCTTCGTCGCGGGTAAGTTGCGCTACTTTTTCAAGTTCTTGAATCATCAGCTCGTGTTGGGAACTCAATTTTTCTTTGAGTGCACGCACCGACTCTTCTTCTTTTGCAAGGCTTTGCTTTTGTTCTTCCAAAGCCTCCGTCTTTTTGTCGAGAACGTCTTCCTTTTGCGTTAGACGTTGCTCCATTCTTTGCAATTCCGATTTCTTTTCTTTCGTTTCGCGTTCAAAATCGTTTCTTAATTTTAAATCCTGTTCCTTGGCTTCAAGCAACGCTTCTTTAAGCGCTCTTTTGCTGTCCTCTTTTCCTTGGGCTCTGATGCGTTCCGCTTCCGCTTCCGCTGCGCTGACAATCTTTTGCTTTTGCTGTTCCGCGTTGCCGATCTTTTTGTCGGTAACGAGTTTATTGATGAACAACGTCAAAACGACGCCGACGAGAGCGCAAGCCGCAGCGATGGCAATCCATCCGCCTACCGGCATAGCATTTAGAAACAGGACGCTCAAATTTGTGTTGTGCATTTTGTGCCTCCTGTATAAAATTAGTATTGATAAAATCTATTATGCAAACGAATTAAAATCCGACTTATAATTTTTTCTATCATATCTATTTTACATTATATTTCCTAAAATGTCAATGGTTTAATTTAAAATACTTTTGATTTTGGTAAATTATTTCAAAAAAAATGCGAGAACGCATACCTGCTCCCGCATTTTCTTGTTTTTTAGCTTTATTCTTCTTCTATTACTTCTACGGTGTTCCCTTTTGCAGCGTCGCGAATTTTTTGTGCGATCTCCGCGCTGATTTCGGGATTTTCTTTCAAATACGTACGAAGCTTTTCTTTGCCTTGCGCGATCTTATTCCCGTTATAGCTATAAAACGCACCGCTCTTGCCGATAATCTCGTATTGCACGCCCATATCAATGATACAGCCTTCTTGCGAAATTCCTTCACCGAACACGATATCAAATTCCGCCTGTCTAAACGGGGGCGCAAGTTTGTTTTTCACAACCTTTGCTTTGGTTCTGTTGCCCATTGCCCCGTCCGCGTCTTTGAGCGTATCTACTCTACGGATATCCAAACGCATACTTGCATAGAATTTAAGCGCTTTACCACCGGGGGTTGTTTCTGGATTCCCGAACATAACGCCTACCTTTTCACGAAGCTGGTTGATAAAGATAACGCAAGTTTTGGATTTATTGACGATAGCTGTCAGCTTACGGAGTGCTTGCGACATCAAACGCGCCTGCAAGCCTACGTGCGAATCGCCCATATCCCCTTCGATTTCCGCTTTCGGTGTGAGTGCCGCAACGGAGTCTATAACGATAATATCTACCGCCGAGCTACGCACGAGTGCTTCGGTAATATCCAGTGCCTGTTCGCCCGTATCCGGTTGGGAAACGTATAAATCGTCCAAATTAACGCCCAGTTTTTTTGCATAAACGGGATCTAACGCGTGCTCCGCGTCAACAAACGCCGCGACACCGCCCATTTTTTGCGCTTCCGCTACGGCGTGCAACGCAACCGTCGTTTTACCCGAAGATTCAGGTCCGTAAATTTCAATAATTCTACCGCGGGGAAAACCGCCGATTCCCAAAGCAAGATCCAGCGTTAAACAACCAGACGGAATCACGTCAATCTCCGTGTTGCCCGCTTCGTCGCCAAGGCGCATAATCGAACCTTTACCGTATTGCTTTTCAATTTGCAATAAAACGGCGTCTAACGCTTTCATTTTGTCCGTATTTTTTTCATTTGCCATCGTTTTTTCTCCTACATTATATATTTTATATATTTTTTAACGTTTTATACGCGAGAAACAAAGCAAGCTTGACCGCCGTTTGCGTTACCGTGTTTCTATCCCCTTGCAACGTATAGCGATACACAGTGATAGTATCTTTGTTTCCAATCCCAATGAAACATAACCCCACGGGAAATCCTGTTGCATCCGAATTAGGTCCTGCAATCCCCGTCGTAGCGATTGCAAGATCACAATCTCCCGTTTGCAACAGCCCTGCCACCATTTCACTTGCCGTTTCTTTGGAAACCGCACCGTATTTTTGCAAGGTTTCCGCTCTTACACCCAAACGCTTGATTTTTGCATTTTCGTTATATGCGGTAACGCCTTCAAAAAACACCGAGCTTGCCCCTGAAACGGACGTAATTTCTGCCGACACACCACCGCCTGTGAACGATTCCGCCGTGCTTAATCGCTTGTTTTTTTCTTTCAAAAGCGCAACGACTTGTTCAGGCAAGGTACTTTCGTCCGTCGCGTATAAATTGTCTTCCAGCCCTTCCGAAAAGGTTTGCATAACACCAAGCAATATGCGTTGGTCGATATTTCTATCATAAATCAAACGGATAATATCTTCTCCGTAGCGAGAATAATGCTCATATTTGATTTGTTGCTCGTCGATTGCTTGGGCTTTTGCAAGCAGTGCTTGTACGTACTGAGCTTTTACGCCGACAGTTTTATACACCGTCGTTTCCAATAAATCGTTCACGTATCAATTATCCTTTAAAACTTGTTTATTTTTAACTACGTAAGCAATACCCGACCAAACGGTGAGAACGGTTGCAGCCGCAAACAAAACAAGCCCAATCCACGCAAGCACGTCGCCAAACGCGCCGTTAAAACTGCCTGAAAAAATCAATACGAAGATCGCCACGTCTTGACAACAAGTTTTATATTTACCGAGTTTTTCAGCCGCCATAACGATACCGTTTGCCGCCGCGATTTGACGGAATGCGCTGATGATAAGCTCACGCGCCAAAATAATACAAGTGGATATGGTCGTAGCGATATAAATCGCCGTTTCGCCGTTGCCGAATTTTTCAAACAGGCTTTCTTTCATCGTAAGCATAACGATCATTGCCGTAGCCACAAGCACTTTATCTGCGATTGGATCAAGAAATTTACCAAGGTTGGTAACAAGCCCACGCGAACGGGCGATATGCCCGTCTAAAAAGTCCGTAAACGCCGCAACGGCAAAAATAATCGCCGCAATCCCGTAAGCGAACGGCACAACGCCATCGAGAAAGAAAATAAGTACGAATACGGGTATCATACATATTCTTGTGATAGATATTTTATTAGGTAAATTCATAAGGTATAGTCCTCCGTTTTTCCGTATAAATCATAACTGTCCGCTTGCGTGACCGTTATCGTGTATTTTTCACCCTGCACCGCTTCGTGTGCATGGAAATAAACTTTTCCGTCAATGTCGGGGGCTTGAAAATACGCCCTGCCGACAAAACAATTTTTATCGTAATCAATCCCGTCGCAAACCACTTCCAACGTCTTTCCCACAAACTCTTTGAGTGTTTGTGCGGATATTTTCTCTTGCAATGCATACAACGCTTTCACCCGCCGTTTTTTCGTCATATGGTGCACTTGCGGTTGCATTTTATACGCGCCCGTACCTTCTTCGCGGGAATATGCAAAAAATCCACAGTGGAAAAGTTTCGCCTGTTTTAAAAAGTCTTGCATTCCAAAAAAATCTTCTTCCGTTTCTTTTGGAAAACCGCTGATAAACGTGGAACGAATGGCAACGCCTTGTATTCTTTTGCGCAATTTGTCAAACAGGGCAAGATATTCTTCACGCGTGCCCCTGCGCCCCATCAATTTGAGTATGCGATTCTCCGAATGTTGCAAGGGTATGTCTAAATATTTACATATTTTCTCGTTTCTCGCAATTTCGTCAATCAGCGCGTCCGTGATCATTTCAGGGTAACAGTATAAAAGCCGAATAGAATGGATATTTTCAAGTGCGGAAAGCTTTTGCAAAAGCTCCACAAATTTATTTTCCCCATACAAATCTTCGCCGTAGCGCGTGGTGTCCTGCGCCACGAGAATAAGCTCGGAAATATCCCCCAGCTCTTCCGCTTCTTGCACCAGCTTTTCCATTGGATAGGAACGGTATTTTCCGCGAATTTTAGGGATTAAACAATAGGTACAATAATTGAAACAACCGTCCGCAATTTTGAGATATGCATAATGCTCGTCCGTGGTCAAAACACGCTCTACGTGATAGCCGTCGTTACCTTTACCCACGAAATTTTGCCGTTTTCCGCTTGTGTAGCTTTCTTGTAACGCCTCGAAGAGTTTTTCATAATCGGATATACCCAAAAACACGTCCGCTTCTTGCAAAGGTAAGTATAGCTCGTCGATAAACTTTTGCGGTAAACAGCCCGTTACCACGATTTTTTCCAAATTCCCGTTTTTATAATCCGCACATTCAAGAATCGTATCGATCGCTTCTATTCGCGCCGATTGTAAAAACGCACAGGTATTCACAATCACGATATTTGCTTTGGATAAATCGTCCGTGAGCGAATATCCGCGTTCTTTTATCATTCCGAGAAGTTTTTCCGTGTCCACGCGGTTTTTATCACAACCAAGGGATATCACGCCAAACAGCTTTTTGGATAGCATTCCTTTATCCTTTCGCATACAGTATACCACCATAAACTTGACATACGTACGCCTGATTTTAAATTTTTTTATAAAGTTCCGTATTTACTTTCAAATTCTTCTTTGGTGATGAGCACTTTTCTGGCTTTTGCACCGTCGAAGCTGGATATGTAGCCCATATCTTCCATCCATTCCACGATTTTGCCCGCTTTATTATAGCCAACGGAGCATTTTCTTTGGATCATAGAAATGGACGCACTACCCGTTATAATCACGTAGCGCAACGCTTCGATATACACGGCTTCCACTTCGTCGTTTCCGCCAAGCGAATCGTTGCCATCCGCGCTATTTCTAGTATTATTGATATACGCCGTTGCACTTTCGTCGTAATAAGCCTCGTTATTAGCTTTAATAAAATTGACGACGCGTTGCGAATCTTCCGAAGATATGAATGCGCTTTGCACACGCACGGGCGTGTTGATACCCTGCATTGTATACAAGAAGTCGCCCTTACCCAGCAGTTTTTGCGCGCCCGTTTGGTCGAGAATAACGCGGGAGTCCACGTCCGTTGCCACGGCAAACGCAATACGCGTGGGCAAGTTGCTCTTGATAACGCCCGTAATAACGTCCGTCGACGGGCGTTGGGTCGCCACAATCAAGTGAATACCCGCAGCACGGGCTTTTTGCGTGAGATTTTGAATTCTGTCTTCTATATCCTTTTTCGCTGCGAGCATCAAATCGGCAAGCTCGTCGATAATGATGACAATCTTGGGCAAACGCTCACTCTTTTCCAAGTGTTCGTTGTATTGATCGAGATTAACCACGTACGTGCCCGCTCTACTCATTTGTTCAAACAAGCCGTAACGGCGATTCATTTCTCCGATCGCCCAATTCAAGCTTTGCACCGCTTTGTTTACGTCGGTAATAATCTCGTTGATCATCAAATGCGGTAAATCGTTATAAAGCACGAATTCCGTTTTCTTCGGGTCAATCAAGATAAGGCGCAATTCTTCGGGCGAATATTTATAAATCAAACTGATAATCAAAGAACCAAGGAATACACTCTTACCCGAACCGGAAGACCCCGCCACGAGCAAGTGAATCATTTTGGATATATCGCCGTACACCTTGCGATTGCCAACGTCTTTACCCATCGTGAACATAAGCGACGAGCTTTTTGCATTAACGAAGGTATCCCCCGTAAGCATACAGCCAAGCTGTACGAATTGACGGTCTTTATTGGGCACTTCGATACTCACCACACCGTCCTCGTAGTTGGGATATATGTTCACCCCGCTCGAATGCAAGCTGATTGCAATCGATTGATCGAGCGCAACCACTTTTCTGGGTTGTATCGTGCGTGGAATGGCAACGTTATAGCGCGTTACCGTAGGTCCAAACGTAACGGAAGCAATCGTTGCTCCGCTTACCTTGAAATCTTCTAGCGTAGCAATGATATTAGCTTTCGTTTCTTCCACTTCCATTTGATTAGCCGTAGGCTCAACGTCGCGACAATCGAAATCATCCAAAGGCACGCGCACGTAAGGAAGTATCACGCGCGGTTTGGGGGGTGGCGGTGTAGGCTCAGCCACGGGCGCAATCACAGGCTCGGGTTGCATTACGCGTTGTTCTTCAAAAATCGACTCGTCCAAGCCCCTGCCCCTGTCTTCTAAAATAGGCTCTTCGGGCATTTCCCGTGCAGTGCGAGTGAAATCGTCGCGGAGCGTGTAGGGATCGTTTTCCGCTTCGTCGTCGAAAAGCCCCCTACGATCACGCGTAGTTTCTTCTTCTAAAAACAGGTTGGAAACTTCTCTATCTCTGCCTTGCATATCCGTATCTTCGGTGTTACGACCAAACGTTTCCGCCGCGAAACGACGGCTTTCGTCGTCATTTCCGAAAATATTGGGATTATCCGCCGTAAAGAGCGAACGGAATTCTCTATCCGTGTTACGTTCGGTAGGCCCTTCTTTTTCAGGCTCTACTCTCTCCACCGTCGGTTCATACGGCGCGTATGCGGGAGGTTCAGGAGCAACTTCTTCCATTGCACGCATAGGCTTGATTTCTTCTTTTTCGTCATAGCTATTATACGCCCCCGACGCCACGGGACGGTTGGGCTCTACGCTTTCGTTCACTGCGTTTTGGTAGCTGTCTAAATAGGACGGCGTATACGCGCTTTGCAGTTCGACGCTACGCTGATTTGCGCGGGAGTTGGGATCGAATATCCGATTTTTTTGATACAATTCCGCTGGCGTACTGCCAAATAAAAATTCCCTGCTTGCCATATATTCCGTTTGCGGGGTTTGCATATTTTGCGGAGAACCAAAGGGCGAAAACGCACCGTTTTCGTTCGCCTTACCCATTGCACTCTCGTCAAGCGATACGGCAGGTTGTTGCGCAAGCGCAGGTTCGTAGCCCGTAAACGCATTGGGCGTAGGTTGCAAGGGCGTTGTTTCCTGTACGGGCGTATACGGCTTTGCCGACACCACTTCTCGTTCCACAGGCGTTATCAGCGGAATTTCCACAGGCTCGTTCTTTTGCGCGGGTACGTTTTCATTTTTTGCGACGTTCTTTTTGAGCGTAACATAAGTCAAATACCCAAAAAAGAGTGCTAACGCAGAAAAAATTACGATAGTGCCCACGCGCGTGGTTAATTTCACCATTAAAAAAACGAAAATACCGCCAAGCCAACCCGTTACCGTGGCTTTGGGGAAGTTTGCGCCCGCAAAGTAGCACGCGGAAATATAACCGTCTAAATCCCACGAATAGGTGGTTGCCGTATGTATAATAAAAGCAATACAAAACACCGTCAAGGCGATAAATACACCCGCTTTTCGATTCTTGACAAACCGTTTTTCCATTAGTTGGGTGACGGAAAGATATAACACCCCAAGCATAACAGGATAAGCGAAATACCCAAGCACACCGACAAGAAAAGAATGTATCGCCCCGCCGATTATACCGAAAATCAGCGTACGCGTGAACAATATCAAAAGCGCAACGGCGGAAAACAGCGCGCAAACCGCACACAAACTTTCTTTGGTTACAAGCTCTGATTCTTTTTTGTTTTTGGGTTTTTCTTTGCTCTCTACTTGTCTTTTCAAGGGTATACTCCTCCCGTCTATACTCTTTTATTATAACATTTTTTTTTGAATTTATCAATAGTTTGACAGCAAAAAAACAAACGAAAAGGCGAGAATTTTGAAAATTCCCGCCTTTTGCTTGTCAACGCAATTCTTTTAGTAAATATTGTGCCGCGTAATATATATCGCCTGCGCCTAAAAACAACACCATATCCCCGTCGCGCACGGTCTTTTTTAGCCAAGTTTTGAGTACGTACACGTTTTCCGAATACAAACTGCCCACTTCTTTGGATAACCGCTGCGCACTGCCTTCTTCGTCGTATTTTTCCCTTGCAGGATACGTTTTATAAATCATTAAATTTTTTAACGGGCGCAATACGTTTATAAATTCTTGCATAAGAAGTTTCGTCCGCGAATAGGTATGCGGTTGAAACACGACGTATAACCGTCCTTTACAAAGCCCATTTGCCGTAGCGCACGTCGCCGCGACTTCCCGCGGGTGATGCGCGTAATCACAAACAAAGCTCGCGCCGTGAAACGTGCCTATCTTTTCAAATCGACGTTTGACCGCTTCAAACGTTTCCAATCCCACGCGAACGTCGTTTTCGTCAAACCCAAGCGAACGCATCGCCGCAAACGCCGCAAGCGCGTTATATACCCCGTGTCTGCCGATAGCTTTTAGGCGAATTCTACAAAGCGGTTTCCCATACTCTTCCACTGTGAACGAGTATCTCTCCCCGTTGGCGCGCAAATCCACCGCGCGGTAATCGGCAAGCGTGGAACGTATCCCGAACGTGGGAAAATCCCCCAGTCCTGCAGAACGCTCGTCGTCCGCGCACACGAACGCGGCGTTGGCTTGCTTACAATATCGCAAAAAGCACTCTTTCAAATCTTCTTCGTTTTGATAACACTCCATGTGGTCTTTATCAATATTTAGAAGTATCGCCGCTTCCGATTTAATTTTTAAAAGGTTCTTCTTATACTCGCACGCTTCGGTGAGCAAATACTCTTCTCCCGAAGAATAAAAATTCCCAAAAGTGAGATCTTCTCCCCCGATATGTGCCGTGAACGGCACGTTCGACGCTTTCAAAACGTGGGCGCACATAGACGTACAGGTGGTTTTTCCGTGACTGCCCGCAACCGAAATAACGTGCGGAAAGCTGTTACAAACCGCGCCCAAAAAATCCGCCCGCGCGATCACTTTTTTACCCTGCGCTCTCGCCCAAACAAGCTCCTTATTCTCGGCAGGTATCGCGTCCGTATATACAACAACGTCCGCTTTGGATATATCCTTTTTTTCTTCATCCGCACCGATATACACTTTCACGCCGTAAAAAGCAAGTTGCTCCGTTTGCTCACTACGAACCGCGTCGCTGCCCGCAACGCAATACCCGCACACGGACGCGTATTTGGCAAGCGCACTCATACTAATCCC
>JAZOPU010000121.1:0-2858 GCA_045655705.1 Candidatus Scatosoma sp. | reverse complement strand
GTGGACTTTTTGTCGGCAGGGGATATCGGTGCAGTGAATAAGCTTGGGAACACGAACACGGGCGACACGCTTTGCGATGCAAACGCAAAAGTGCGTTTCACGCCCATGCACTTCCCTAAACCTACTTTGTTTATGGCAGTTTCGTCGGAAAAGAAAGGGGAAGAAGACAAGGTGTTTGCGGGGCTTGCTAAGCTCAAAGAAGAAGATTATACCTTCTCCGTGGAAAAGAACGCGGGTACGGGCGAACTGCTCCTTGGCGGTCAAGGTGATATTCAGCTGGAAACGCTCGTGAAAAAAGTCAAGGCGCGCTATGGTGTAGACGTGAAACTGTCCGAGCCGAAAGTGGCGTATAAAGAAACCATTCGCGGGAACGCCGAAGCGGAAGGCAAACACAAGAAACAATCGGGCGGACACGGTCAATACGGGCACGTAAAAATTCGTTTCTCGCCTTGCGAAGAAGATTTTATCTTTGAAGAAGAAGTCGTGGGCGGGGCAGTACCTAAAAACTATTTCCCTGCGGTGGAAAAGGGCTTGAAAGAATGTATGGACCACGGACCTTTGGCGGGCTATCCCGTTACGGGCGTGAAAGCGGTGCTGTACGATGGCAGTTATCACGACGTAGACTCCAACGAACTCTCCTTTAAAATGGCGGCGGCGATTGCGTATAAGGAAGGTCTTAAAAATGCCAAACCCGTCTTGCTTGAACCCATTCACCGCTTAAAGATTGTCGTGCCCAGTGATTATTTAGGCGACGTTATGGGCGATATCAATAAACGCCGCGGTCGGATTATGGGCACGGACGCGGATGGCGAAAACTCCGTGATCACAGCGGAAGTTCCGCTTGCGGAAATTAAGGAATACACGATGGAACTTCGTTCGCTCACGCGCGGCAGCGGTAAGTTTATTTCCGAATTCCTTAACTACGAAGAAGTACCTTTCGCGCTCGTGGATAAGATTGTCGCGGACGCACAAAAAGACGCTTAATTTGTTGCGTTGCAATAAATAAGTATAAGAACGCCTTTCGGAAATACCCCCTCCGAAAGGCGTTTCTTGCTTGACAAGCGCAAAGCAAAGGCGTATAATAAAAGTATGGAACAAAGAATTTATTTTGATCACGCGGCAACCACGCCGCTTGAAAAACAAGTTTTAGAAGAAATGCTACCGTATCTCACCGATACGTTCGGCAACGCCGATTCCCCGCACGCGTTTGGTAGAAAAGCGATGTCGGCGGTTGATCGTGCGCGCGATACGATCGCGGAGCTGATCGGCGCGAAACCAAACGAAATTTATTTCACTTCGGGCGGAACGGAAAGCGATAATTGGGCACTTATCGGGGGGGCAAGAGCAAAACGCAAAGAAGGTAAAACGCGCGTGGTGCTCTCCGCAATCGAACACCACGCCCTGCTTTTTTCTGCTGAGCAACTTGAAAAAGAAGGTTTTGAAGTGGTGTATCTGCCCGTGAATGAAAAAGGCGAAGTGGAAGAAAATTTCCTTATCCAAGCGATTACGCAAAACACCGCAATCGTCGCGCTTATGTACGTAAATAACGAAACGGGCGTGATACAGCCCGTGCAAAAAGCCCGCGAGCTTGCGCATAAAAACGGCGCATTGTTTTTTACTGATGCGGTACAAGCTACGCCCTATTTGCCCTTGAACGTAAAGGACTTAGGTGTGGATATGCTTTCCTTTTCGGGACATAAATTCTATGGACCGAAAGGCACGGGCGTGTTGTATATTAAAAACGGTACGCGTGTGGAAAAACTCGTTGGTGGCGGAGAACAGGAGCGCGGTATGCGCGGTGGTACGCTCAACGTCGCGGGGATTGTGGGACTTGCCAAAGCCTATGAGCTTGCAGTGAAAGATATGCAAGAAAATAACGCAAAGTTGAAACGCCTGTCTAACTTGTTTTTAGAGAAAGTTATGGAAATTGCAGGGGTGGAGATAAACGGCAGTCGGGAAAACGCGATACCATCCGTGCTGAATATAAACCTTGGCGTAGAAAATACGGCGTTTTTGTATACTATGGATTTGCGCGGTGTAGCACTCTCGGCGGGGAGTGCTTGTGCGAGCGCGTCCGTAAAACCCAGCCACGTACTCACGGCAATGGGACTTAACGAAAAACAGGCAGGGCAAAGCGTGCGGTTTAGTTTTGGAAAAAATAACACGGAAGCAGAAATCTTGCGTTGTGTGGAGTGGATGAAAGAAATTATATCGTCGCTGAAAATGCAAGGCTAAAAAATAAAAACCTTGTTCAAATCCTTTACTAATGCGAAAATTTGTGATATAATAAATGCAGAAATCAATCGGAGGTAACAAAAATGGCACATCTTATTACGGACGAATGCGTAGCTTGCGGTGCTTGCGCGGATACTTGCCCTGTGGGAGCAATCGTACTTGGCGATAAAGGTATCTACGTGGTAACGGACGAATGCGTAGACTGCGGTGCTTGCGAAGACGGATGCCCCGTTGGAGCGATTAAAGAAAACTAAGTTAAATGGAAAAACGCCGATATCAAATCGGCGTTTTTCTTTACGCTAAAGCGTCAAGGCTTCCAGCGTTTCTCGCACCGAAATTTGGAGTGAAGGAATTTTCTTCACAAGCCCGAGTACGAGTTTCTCGATCAGCCCCAAAAGAAGGGTATCGAGTTTGAGTGCGCGTAACCACTTTACAAACATAGCTTTCATAGATTATTCTCCTTTTGGTAATCGTAAAAAGTCTGGCTGTAAAAACACGGATAGGGAAGTCCGTTTTGGCGTCCGTCGCGGGGTTATTATAGCATATTGTCGCCGTTTGTCAAGAACGTAGTGCCACTTTTTTTCAAAAAATTACATTTTTTTTAACGAATGCAGGTAAAAAAA
>JAZOPU010000120.1:0-6430 GCA_045655705.1 Candidatus Scatosoma sp. | reverse complement strand
GCGATTTAGATCCAAGCAAGGTTTGCGATAACTGCGGAAAATGTATCAACGTACAGGAATTTGCGTCCATTAAAATTGATAAAATCTATACCAACCCCGAAGAATATAAAGAAGATTAAAACAAAAAAAGACAGGTGATTTTTTTTAATTTAACTCACCCGTCTTTTTTATTTACATTAAGCTATTTCAATTTCTCCGACTTCTTGCTCGTTTGCTTGCTTTTCTTCATTAAATTGTTTGTCAAGTTTTCTTGACGTTGGAATTAAGAAGCACAATACCATTATAATTGAAAGCACCCAACCTATCGGCCAAATGGTGTAAAGGAACGTCAAATTTTGGAAGAGCGGATAAACGAACCAAACCCAAAGGAATCGAATTGCACACATAAATATCATAGTTGCTATCATAGGAATCATAGGTTTCCCCATGCCTTTAAGACCTGCGCCAAGTATTTCGTTGATACCGCAGATAAAGTAAGTGCTAGATATGAGCATCATTTTTTGTTGCGAGAATTTTATAACTTCTGGATTAGAAGTCATAGTGGAAGAAAGTTGCGCGGAAAATATTGCTGAAAGTGCGCCCAAGCCACCCCCGAATATTAAGGTTATAAGCATTCCTTTCCCAATTGCTCCCTTTGCGCGTTTCATATTTTTTGCGCCTATGTTTTGACTTACGTAAGGCATAACCGCAAGGGCAGGGGCTGTTGCTATTTGATATAATATTCCATCAAAATTATTTGCAATGGAAACACCCGTTGACGCATTTGCTTTTGTAATTTCATCTGCACCATATGAGTTAACTGCACCGGCGATTACAAGATTTGCAACCGAATAAAGCGCTTGCTGTAAGCCTGTGGGGATACCGATTCTTAACATTTCTTTTAATTGCTTACCATGCACTTTGCCTTGCCTTTATTCATTTCTTGTTAAAGAACGTTAAAACTGCCAATCCAATAGAAAAAACGGTCAATAAAATAAAAAGAAAAATGCTCTTAAACTTTCACGATAGCGATTTTAACGTAACCGAGCTATTAAAACAAAGTGGATATGCCGAAGATTATATTAGGGCGCACTTTAAGAAAATCGTGGGCAAAACACCCATTGCGTATTTAACGGAACTGCGTATTAACCACGCAAAGACTTTAATCAATATATACCAAAATTCTATGACTTTAATGGATATTTCTTTTAACTGTGGTTTTGACGACTACATTTACTTTTCAAGAAAGTTTAAGCAAGTAGTGGGCGTTGCCCCTAAGGATTATGAAAAATCGATTTTAAATGAAAAATAAAGAATAAATGAAACAGGATAGCAAAATTGCTATCCTGTTTCTATTTTAACATTATAGAAACATTTTTTTGACAAAAAATAAATAAACAATATATATAATACCCATAGAGCAAAAAGGCAGGAAAGGACTATGAATGCTATTGAAATTAAAAATTTAACCAAAAGTTTCCGCGGAATGTATGCGCTAAACAATTTTAATATGACTGTTCCCGTGGGAGCAATCTATGGTTTTATCGGCGAAAACGGTAGCGGTAAATCCACGACGGAAAAACTCATTTGCGGACATCTTGTGGCGGACAGCGGAGAAATTAAACTGTTCGGCAGAGATCATAAAGACGCGGGCGTTAGAGTGCGCATCGGTGCATTGATCGAGAATGCGGGCTGTTTTCCTTCGTCAAGCGTTTGGAATAATCTTATGATGCAAGCTATCAATCTCGGCGTGGAAAATCCCGAAGCAGACATTCACCGCGTTTTGAAAATAGTGCGTATGGAAGACAGTGCGCATATTAAATTCAAAAGTTGTTCGTTGGGTATGAAACAGCGTATCGGGATTGCAATGGCGCTCCTTGGAAATCCCGCGTTACTCATTTTAGACGAACCTATCAACGGTTTGGACACGGACGGTATGCGTATTATGCGCGAAATTCTTGTGGAAATCACGCAAACTTACGGCTGTACGGTACTTATTTCTTCACATATCCTTGGAGAGCTTGAAAAGATTGCCACCCATTACGGGATTATCCGTCAAGGCAAAATGATCCAAGAACTTACTGCCAAGGAAATGGAAAGCAGGTCGCGCGTGTTCGTATCGCTCAAAACGAAAAATATGCAAGAAGCGAAACGCTTGCTTTGTGAAAAGTATGAAACCGTGCGAGAAGAAGGGGAATATTTGCGTGTGTACGACGAAAACGAAAGTCAAGCAATCGTGGAATATCTACTTAAAAACGGACAAGTGGTTAGTGAGATAAAAAAGAACAAGATAGGTTTAGAAGAATATTATATTCAATTGATGTCGCAAAAGGAGGGCGTATAAAATGGAGAAAACGCAATTACAATTTGAAGCTCCGAGCTTTTTTCAAAGAGTAAAAGGTATGCTCGGCGTGGATTTTTACCGTTTATTCCACACCCCGCTTTTCTATATTTTCCTTGGGATTGCGGCAATCATACCCGCCATGATACTGGGTATGACGAGTATGGAAAACGCGGAAGGGGTAGTCGCGCCGTTGTATACGAATACTTGGCAGGTAATCGCAGCGGAAAAACCGTTATACGCCGTATCCGATATCGCTCAATACGCTAATATGAATATGGTTTTTATCTTTGGCGGAATTATGATTTCCATTTTCATCGGGCACGACTATAAAAGCGGTTACGTCAAACAACTTTTTACCACGCACGCGAGAAAGGAAGATTATATGCTCTCCAAAACGGCGATAGGCGCTTTTTCTATGGCTTGTATGTGCATTACGTATTTGCTTGGAACAGTCATTGCGGGCGCACTCGTAAAAGCTTCTTTTGAAGTCAACGCAGGCTCGCTCATTTGTGCAATTTTAGGCAAAATGATTATGAGTTTAGGCTGGGCGAGTTTATATACCTTTTTAAATATTATTTTTAGAAAGTATTTCGGAGTTTCCATTGCGTCGTCTTTTTTCTTCGGTACGGGCATTTTGATCGTGGGGATAGGTGCGATCGCAGGCAATTCGCCTATGCTCAACGTATTTTTATACGGCTCGTCCGTATACGCTTGTTTGACAGCTAACGTATGGACGGTTGTCGTTTGCCTTGTCATTTCCTTGGCTTGGGCGGGAATATACAACGTTTTCGGCGCACACATACTGGAAAATAGCGACGTTTATTGATAGGAGATAATCATAATGAATGCAATCGAAATCAAAGGTCTAACGAAAAATTTCGGGGAAAAACAAGCCCTGCAAGGCTTAAATATGACCGTCCCCGTTGGCGCGATCTACGGCTTTATCGGAGAAAACGGTAGCGGTAAATCCACTACGGAAAAAATTATTTGTGGACTTATTCCTAAAAGCAGTGGCACGGTAAAGTTATTCGGAAGAGATTATAATGACGCGGACGTTCGCGCAAAAGTTGGTGTTTTAATCGAATCTCCGGGGTGCTTTGCTAATTATAGCGTATGGAATAATTTGATGTTACAAGCCGCGAATTTACGTATACCAAACGCCAAACAAGCCGTTATAAACGTTTTAAAAACGGTGCGAATGGAAGGGGCTGCTTCCAATAAATTTAAAAACTGCTCTCTTGGTATGAAACAACGTATCGGGATTGCAATGGCTCTCCTTGGAAATCCTGAATTGCTCGTGTTAGACGAGCCGATCAACGGCTTAGATGCGGACGGTATGCGCATTATGCGCGAAGTGCTCGTGGACGTAACGAAAAGCGGTTGTACGGTACTCGTATCTTCGCATATACTCGGCGAACTTCAAAAAATTGCTACACACTACGGTATCGTACGTGGGGGACAAATGATTGCGGAAATGACGGCGGAA
Source organism: Candidatus Scatosoma sp. (assembly GCA_045655705.1). Lineage (GTDB taxonomy): Bacteria > Bacillota > Clostridia > Christensenellales > Borkfalkiaceae > Scatosoma. The sequence goes on along the minus strand of JAZOPU010000120.1, from coordinate 2,621 downwards.
GAGCTTGAAAACAGTTGCCGTAACTACGTTGCATTACAAAGTAGCGATATGTATACAACCAAAGCGTTGCTCCATAAAAAATACGTACGCATAGAAGAGGACGAAAGCGGATATCTTCGCGTTTATGACACGCAATCAGCCGAGGAAATCGTTACGTATTTATATGAAAACGGCGTGTTAATTAGCGAAATTAAAACGGATAAAATCAGTTTGGAAGAGTATTATATCGACCTTATGCAGGAGAAAAGGAATAGCAAATATGGAAAAGCAATTTGAAAAAAACACCTTTGAAAAAAGATTGAAAAGTATGTTGAAAGTGGATTTCAAAAGAATTTTCACGATGCCGTTTTTATATATAATGCTTGGAATTTCTTTTGCTATCCCCATTCTCATTTTGGTAATGACGACGATGATGGACGGTAGTGTTTCCGTCAACCCGCAAACGGGTGTGGAAACGGTGATCGAAGGGTTTGATAACGTATGGCAAGTCATCGGCTCTACAAGCACGGCAAACAGCGGTGCGGGTATGGATATGAGCTTGACGGCTATGTGCAATATCAATATGCTGTATTTTCTTATCGTCGTGCTCGTTTGCATCTTCGTTGCGGACGATTTTAGAAGCGGATACGCAAAAAATCTGTTCACCGTACGTGCAAAAAAGACCGATTACGTTATTTCTAAAACCGTCGTTGGTTTTGTCGGTGCCGCGGCAATGCTCGTTTGTTTCTTTATCGGCGCGCTTATCGGTGGAGGCGTTGCAGGCTTGCCTTTTGAAATGATCGGCTTTAACGCAGGAAATCTCTTATGTTGTATGCTTTCTAAGATATTCATAAGCTTGGTGTTCGTGGGCGTATGCGTGCTCGGAGCAACGATTGGAAAACAAAAAACTTGGCTTTCCATTCTCGTAGCGTTCGCATTTAGTATGTTGTTTTATACGATGATCCCGATGCTTACACCGTTGGATTGTAGCATTCTAAATCCGTTGTTGTGTTTGGTTGGCGGGGTATTGTTTAGCGTTGGTATGGGTGCAATATCCAATCAAGTTTTACAAAAAACTGCGTTAGTATAAACTTTACAAAAGCTTTACAAAATGTTGTTAATTTTTAAATAAAACTTGTGTATACTTACAGTACAAATAAAACGCAAGGAGTGAAAAAATGAGTATTAAACAATTTTTTAAAAAAGCATTTTCGGACATGAAAGAAAGTGCAAAAGCGCAACACGAAGTGGATAAAGCAAATTTGGAAGCGGTAAAAGCTGAATCCAAAGCACAATGGGAAGAAGCGAAAATGAGCCCGAAAGCCCGCCAAGAAAAAATGCAACAAGAACGCGAAGCGCAAATCGCGCAAGCAAAAGAAAGAACGGCTGTTGCAAACGAGCGCATCGAAAACGCGAAAAAATCCAGATAAGCGTACACCCCCGACGTTATCCGTCGGGGGTGTACGCAAAGGAAAACACTTCGTTTCTTTTTCAACAAATGTTACGTGCTATCGTGCGCATTTTCGCGCCGATGCTTTGATTATTCGTCTTTGTTTTCTTTCCGAAGCGGAACGGCGTTTGCTACCCGTTTTCGATTTTCCGCAGTAATGGCGGCGTAATGTTTTTTCGTCGTGTTTACGTCGCGATGCCCTAAAACGTCCGCAACGATATAAATATCGCCCGTAGAATTATATAAACGCGTACCATACGTACTCCGCAATTTATGCGGAGTAATTTTTTTGAGCGGGGAAACGATTTTGCTGTATTTTTTGACCAAAATTTCTACGGAGCGCACGTTAATACGCTTATATTGCATAGATAGAAAGAAAGCGTTCTCGCCTTCGGGGACTTTGGGATCGTTGGTTTTTTGCGCTATATATTCTTGTAAAGCGTATTTTACTTCGTCCGAAAAGTATAAAATCGCCTGATTTCCGCCTTTTCTCGTAACAAGAAAGGAGTTCTCCGAAAAATCAAAGCTGTCGTTATCTAAACCTACCAATTCGCTGATACGGATACCCGTGCCTAAAAATAGGGTAAGTATTGCCGTATCGCGAATTTTCGTTTTATCGTGATACCCCGATGCGTGTTTGGAAAGCCCGTTGCCTGATTCCGCAATCGAAATAAGCTCCGAAACTTCGTCCGCCTCCAAGCGAATAATTTCCTTATCGTGCAATTTCGGCGTGGGCACTTTGGCTGAATTATCCACTTCAATCATACCCTTGTTGAAGAAATATTTAAACATTGCACGCACAGCAGACAATTTTCTGGCTTTTGCCCGCTCGTCGCAAGAAAGAGACTTGTCGTTATAGCGGTAGTGGGACAAATAGCTTAAAAATAGCTCAATATCGTGATGGGTTACGTTTTCAAGGTGCGAGAGCGTTAAATCGAGTACGTCGCAGTTTTTATAACGTTTTTTGCAAAGAAAATCGAAAAATATACGTAAATCGTACGCATACTTTAATCGGGTTTGACAACTCGTTCTTGATTCCACGCCTAAAAAATAATCCTCGCAAAAAGAGGGGAGTTGTTCGAGTAGTTCCGCGATTTTATCGATATCTTGGATATTACGTCTTGTGTAGTAGTTTTCGTTTTTCATAAGATTATTGTACCGCGAACAGGGAAAAAAGTCAAGGAAATTTTGT
>JAZOPU010000119.1:0-65391 GCA_045655705.1 Candidatus Scatosoma sp. | reverse complement strand
AAATCACCTGTCTTTTTTTGTTTTAATCTTCTTTATATTCTTCGGGGTTGGTATAGATTTTATCAATTTTAATGGACGCAAATTCCTGTACGTTGATACATTTTCCGCAGTTATCGCAAACCTTGCTTGGATCTAAATCGCACGTTTCACACTCCAAACAACCGATACACTCCCGATCGTATAATACACATTCTTTTCCAAGCTCTTTTTTCGGCATAAAACCACCTCGTTTTTATCGTTATATCTATTATAGCACAAAAAATAAAAAAATCAAGCAAAATACGGTAAACATTTGTTTGCTTTTTATGAAAAAATGTGTTATAATACGATTACAGAAGAAAAACCAAGGAGTTTGCCCATGGTAAACGAAGAGAAACTAACGAAAGTTATGGATTATATCCGTAAATTCACCGAAGAAAACGGATATACGCCCTCCGTTCGTGAAATCGGCAAGGAATGTGGAATAAAATCCACCGCCACCGTACACAGTTACATTGAAAAACTGCAAACAAAAGGCTATTTGAGTAAAACGGATAATAAAAAACGCGCGGTTACCATTAGCAAAAGTTCAGGCGTGAATATTCCGCTAATCGGTACGGTTACCGCAGGTCAACCTATTTTTGCCTACGAAAACTACGAAGATTACTACACCTTTCCCGCAGGAGAATTTAAGGGCGAAAATTTATTTATGCTTCGCGTGCAAGGCTCGTCTATGATCGACGCGGGCATTTGCGACGGCGATAAAATTATCGTCAGAAAACAAGAAGTTGCACAAAACGGCGAGATTGTCGTGGCGCTCGTGGACGACTGTGCAACCGTGAAACGCTTCTATGCAAAGAACGGGCAAATTATTCTCCACCCCGAAAACGAAACGTTATCGGATATGATATTTGCTCCCGAAGAAGTGAAAATCCTTGGCAAAGTCGTTGGACTTATGCGAAATTATCGATCTTAAAAATTATTCCCCGCTTGGTAACCCAAGCGGGGAAATTGTTTTAAAGACCTTTTAAATACAGGATTTCTTCTTCCGTCAAGGCGCGAACTTGCCCCCTATCCAGTCCCGTCAATTTTAATTTTCCGATGCTTATGCGTTTTAAAAATTGAACGTTTCTGCCAATCGCTTCAAACATACGGCGTACTTGCCTGTTTTTGCCTTCGGTAATCGTAACGTGCACTTTCGTATAAGCTTTATTCGTTTCGACGATATGCGCTTTGCATTTTTTCGTCATTACACCGTCCAATTCAATACCCGAACGGATACGGTTTAAATCCTTTTCCGTCATCGTACCCTCTATTTTCGCCATATACGTTTTGGGTACTTCATTCATCGGGTGCGTCAAACGATAAGCAGTGTCGCCGTCGTTGGTGAGAATGAGCAACCCTTCCGTTTCATAATCCAACCGCCCTACGGGAAACACTCTACCTGCATTTTCAGGCAATAAATCAACGACCGTTTTTCTTCCGCGATCGTCGGATACCGTGCAAATCACGCCTTTGGGTTTATTCATTATATAAAATTTTTCTTCTTTTTCTTCACGGGAAACGGCTTGATCGTCCACGAGCACTTCGTCCGTTTCTTCCACGTTCGTTCCAAGCGTTGCTATCGTTCCGTTGATTTTCACTCTGCCTACGCTGATCATTTCGTCAGCGTGGCGTCTGCTTGCAATACCTTTTTCGGCTAAAAATTTATTAATTCGCATATTCGTCCTTTTTCATTGGAAATTCTTAACGATTATATTTTATATAAATTCCCCGAAAAAAGCAACCGTTTTGCAAGATATATTTCTAATTCTCCTACTTTTTCCCCTGTTTTTTTCGTTTGTAAACGCTTATCCACCCCTTTTACGCGCGTTTCTATCCAAGAGCGTTCTTCCTGTAAAAGCGGATAATAAAAATCCTTTTCGGGGCTTGCCTGTATCGTGGTTTTGCCGTCCGTAACGGAGAACACTTGATCTTTGGACAAGAGTTTTTCCCGTTTATACGCTTGGAAGGCGTCGTCTACCAAGCGGATTGTGCGTTCATAGGTAGTGGGACAATTTAAAAGCGTGCAAATAAGCGTCATATTATCCCGCTTAACGGCAGAAACCAAGCACCGCCCTGCTTCTTTCGTATACCCTGTTTTCACACCCACGCCACCCTCGCAAAGAGTGAGTATTTTATTTTTATTTTGCCAATGTCGCGGTGCGTAATAGCGTGTGGCTACGATTTTAGAAAATACATGGTTTTGCATAGCGTAACAGGTAATATAACTCAAATCGCGAGCTGTGGTGTAATGATTATTACAAGGCAAGCCGTGTGGGTTTTTGAAACTACTCGCAAGCGCCCCTGCTTTTTGCGCAACGGCATTCATTTTCGTTGCAAAATGCTCCACGCTTCCGCCACAATGCAACGCAAGCGCGGTGGCGCAATCGTTGCCTGAGCGTAGCATTAGTCCGTATAAAAGATCTTCTATCGTGTAGATATCCCCGCTTTTTAAATATACCGAAGACCCCTGCACGCCCGCCGCTTCCTGTGGAATAACCATTTCTTCTTGCAAGTTTTCACACGATTGCAAAACGGTTATCGCCGTTAAAATTTTCGTCGTACTCGCCATTGGCAAAGCTTTTTCCGCGTGATCAGCGTAGAGAATTCGCCTGCTTTCCAACTCCATAACACATTCCGCCTTGCCTTCCACCCAATTTTTTTCTTGGGTGCTTGCTTGTGCAAGTAAACGATCGTTTTTTAATGGCATACAAACACACGCCGTCGCAATACATAATGCAAACAGCGCACCTGCTCCTTTTCGCATATCAATCCTTTGCCATCACGTCGCGGACGATTTCGCCCGCTCGTTCGATTAAATTATCAATCGGTTCGTCGGATACACGCAAAATGCGACAGCTTTTTCCGTCGTCGATCAAAAACCCCATAGGTTTCATACTAACAACCGCACCGCTTCCGCCGGCAAAGGGCATTGCGTCGATTTCTTTAACGACTTTGATATCACCGTATTCTCCACCGCCCGACAAATTCCCCATCGTTACCTTGGAAAAGGGAATAATTTGATAGCCACTTGCCGTTACGATCGGTTTTCCGATAATCAAATTTACGTTTGCAAGCGTGTCTAAATTCGCGATTGAAGAATTTATTAAGTTGTCGATTTTTTCGTTTTTTTCTGCCATAATATTTTCATTTTCTCCTTTAAAAATATAACAAAATTACGCAAAAGAATATATAAGTTGAAATAAAGTACGCTATTGAAAGAAACGCGCAAAACGTCACCGTCGGTAAGCCAAAGATTGTTTTCGATTTTATCCTTATCCCCGCCCGTCGCGAAAAAGTACGCCCGCAAAAAGGTATGTGCGGTGGATATGGGCAAAAGATACTCCGCGCCCGTTTCCGTCGTTAGACGAAAGGAAACTAAACGGAAGGTTTTAATAAACGAAAACCGCTTACGCTCACTGTTTAACCGTGAATACGGCAAAAGTACGGCTTTTTTGGGGGATAAATGCAAGGCAAAGCCCCCTGGATAAGTTGTAACGTAACCGCCGACAACTTTGATTATTTTATATAAAAATACGGCAAATCCAAATTTTTTGCGGTTCATATCGTAGTGTATATCCGTTTCCACAACGATGGGAGCAAATAGTGCTAGCCCTATCGATAAAATAATAAGAACGATACGCAAAAATAACCTGCCCATATCAACAATATGAGCAGGTTTGAAAAAAGTATGTAATTTTGTTTATTGGATCTTAATGATCCCTTCTTCAATATCCTTTAAAAAGTCAGGCAATTCAAAGCCTTCCGAGCTGGATTTTTCTTCCGTGTTCTCTTCAAGAAGCTCGGGATCGTTGTCGGGATCGTAAACGTCCTTTTCGTAGAGATAATTGCTTTCCGTTTCTGAAAGCGCGCCAATCTCCGCTATCCGTTTCATAAGCTCTGCATAATCAGGCAGTTCGGAAAGTGATTTGAGTTTAAAGCGTTTCAAGAAATTGTCCGTGGTGGCATATTCGACGGGTTTACCCGGCGTATCCTTTCTTCCGCAAGGATAAATCATATCCAAACTCAAAAGTGTGGAAATGGCGTAGTCGCTGTTCGTTCCGCGGATCGCTTCCAATTCCGAACGCGTGATCGGTTGCTTATAGGCAATGATTGCCGAACATTCCAATATCGTGCGCGTAAATTCTTTTTCGCGAATGGGCGTTAAAACGGAAGATACGCTCTCCTTATAGTCGGGATTGGTTGCAAATTGCAGTTTATGATTAAAATGCAACAACCGAATACCGCAATCGCCCGTATATTTCTTTTCTAATTGCCGTATAGCATCATCCGCTTGGCGTTTGGTAATTTCCAACTTTTCACGCAATAAATCGATGGGTACAGCGTCGCCCGAAGCAAATAAAATCGCCTCAATTATATTCGTCAATTTCTCCAATGTCTTCTTCCTCACTTCTATCGGGATTTTTCTTGATCGTGATTTGCGAGAACAATTCGTCCTGCTCCACGAGAATAAACTGATGTTTTAAAAGCTCCAACAGCGCTTGAAAGGTCGTAACGATTTCAGGAACGGACGAATTTTCGTCGAATAATTCTTCAAATTTCGTTGCATCTTTTGTCAGCACTTTCGTGCGGATATGCTTGATTTTATCGCGCACTGTGTAGATATCTCTGGGGATTTCACGGGGTGGCGGATTTTGCTTTTTCTTGGCTTCTAACCTAAGCATCATTTTTGTAAATGCCTGCATAAGCCCGTCCAGCGTCATATCCGTATATTGCACTTGCGTAGAAGTAAATTCTTTATCAGGTTCTTTGAATATGTAACCGATCGTTTCGCGGGCTTTGAGCTTTTTCGCCGTTTGATATTCTTCCAACGCTTGAATAAGCTCCGTTGCGGGATCGTAAGGTGCAAAATCACTCTCTTCGTCGTTATCCGCGCCCCAATCCTCGTCGTAGAGCGGGACTAAGCTTCGCGCTTTGATTTCAATAATCGTTGCGGCGATATTCAAATATTCGCTCGCTTTTTCCATATCCAAAAATTCCAAACCTTTCATATACGAAAGGAATTGCTCGGTAACTTGCGAAACGAATATATCTTTAATCTCAATCGCTTCTTTTTCAATGAGATACAAAAGAAGATCCAGCGGTCCTTCAAAGTTGTCCAAAACCGTTGTATAATCCACTTCCGTTTCAAAGTTTTTTACTGATTGTACCGTAAGTTTGTCTTTATCCATCGCCCTATCCTTTTAGAGTATAAAACCTAAAATCCAATTCCAAAACAACGTTATCGGACGCCCGAATACGTCCACTGCAAACTGCAATACGTATCCAAGTACGTCAAAATATTGAAAAATAAATATTCTATCGGCAAGAAAACTGATAAAAATAAGTGCTATTAGAATATAATATCCGTATTGCCGTAAAAACCAATACACCTTTCCGCGTTTTCTACTCGTTGCCTCTACAATCCGAAACCCGTCAAGCGGATACACGGGCAACAAATTAAACACGCAAAAGCTCAAAGAATACGCAAACAATGCATACGTAAGCGCGTTTAATAAAACCGCCAAATACTTCCCTGCAAACAACGGTAAAACGTACGCGCGGGTTAGTATCAAGATTGGATAAAAGGCAAACGCCATCAAGTAATTGACGAGTACTCCTGCGGCGCTCGTCCAAAGACAGCCTTTTTTATAATCGTTGAAATTGTTCGGATTGATGGGTACGGGTTTTGCCCAACCAAACCCCACGAATGCAAACATAACCACGCCGAGCGGATCGAAATGTTTTGCGGGATTGAGCGTCATTCTCCCTGAAAACTTTGCCGTCGGATCGCCACATTTATACGCGGCGTAAGCGTGGGCAAATTCGTGAAAGGTAATCACGACCATTACCGCTAAAAATTGTGCTAATAGCTGAACAACGTATTCCATAACGGCGTTATTATACCATATTTATCAAAAAAATGCAACTACGCTATGCGTATTTTTGTGGAAAATACCCTTACTTTTTCGCAAGTCTTGTCGGAACGACGTCGTTTCTCACCAAATCTTCATACGTTTGCGGTTTTACGATATATTCCGCTTGTCCGTCTTTGACGAGTACGCAAGGCGGAACAAGGTTACGGTTATAATTCATTGCCATAGAATAATTATACGCACCCGTGGAAAGTACGGCGAGAATATCCCCCGTTTGCGCCTTGGGCAATCCCACGTTCACGGCAATCAAATCCCCGCTTTCACAGCATTTTCCCGCAATCGTCACAATCTCCGTATTCTCTTCGTTTGCACGGTTTGCAAGCACGGGCGTGTATTTGGATTGATACAGCGCATACCGCGGATTATCAAACATACCGCCGTCGACCGCCACGTATTTCTTCACCCCGGGAATATCTTTGATTGCTCCCACCGTATAGAGTGTGATCCCGGCTTCGCCAACGATAGAACGCCCCGGTTCGATGAGCAGGAACGGCAACGGCATTTTATACGCGCTTGCCTTTTCTTTGACAGCGGTAATCAACGCTTCCACGTATTCCGCATAGCCTTCGGCGGGAATTTTTCTATCTTCGTCCGTATACCATACGCCAAATCCCCCGCCAAGGTTTAACGTTTTGAGTGTAAAACCGTGTTTATCACGCATTTGCACGGCAAAATCCATACATTTTTCCACTGCAAGCACGAAAGACTGTTTTTCAAAAATTTGCGAGCCGATGTGGCAATGATATCCTTGCAAGCAAACGTTGGCTTTGGATAACGCATATTTGGTTACGCTTTCCGCCGTGCCGTCTTGTATAGAAAAGCCGAACTTACTGTCCGTCGTTGCCGTTTGCACAAACGCGTGCGTATGCGCTTCAATCCCTGGATTGATACGCAAAAGAATATTTTGCACAATTCCACGTTTTTTGGCTTCCGTATCAATTTTATCAATTTCCGAATACGAATCGGCAACGATATAGCCAACGCCTGCGTCGATTGCTTCTTCAATTTCGTGGGCAAGTTTATTGTTTCCATGCATACAAATTTTATGCATCGGAAAACCCGCTTGTTTCGCCGTGTATAATTCTCCGCCTGAAACGACGTCGATACCGATATTTTCTTCGTCGGCAATACGGTATATGGCTTGACAGGAAAAGGCTTTAGAAGCATATAAAACAAGACCGTTTCCGTCGTATTTTTCTGCAAGCGTATTTCGATATACGCGCATCATTTTGCGAATATACGCTTCGTCGAAAACGTATAAGGGCGTGGAAAAACGTTCCGCGAGCTCCACACAATCCGCTCCGCCGATTTCCAAATGTCCTTTTGCGTTAATTTTTAAGGTTTCTCTTTCGTTCATAGTTCATACCTTACTATACTTATTTTATATTATTTTATCAAATCCCACGCAAAAATGCAAGGGTGCAAAGCCGTTTTCACACAAAAAAAACCGACTTTACCGAAAAACTTTTCGATATCGTCGGTTTTTATTCGTTATCTTGCGTTCCAGCCCTTTGCAACGTCCTTCAAACGGTCGAAAAGCGTTGCTTTTTCCACGTTTTCGTTTGCAAGCAATGTCACGCGGTCTATTTCTACGTGGTCTTTAAAAACGACTATTTCCCCTGCTTTCTCCCCCTTTTTTACGGGTGCTCGCAACGGCATAACATTTATTTCCATCGTAATATTTCCTTTTTCCCCGCGTTTGGTAAAGGCATAGCAAGAACGCTCGGGTACGATTTGCGCCGTTTTTAATTTTCCGTTTTTCACCGTTGCGCTATTTTCCAACGGCACGCCTGCTTCCACAATCGGTTGCACCGAGTAATTAGCAAAGGCATAGTCGAACATACTTCGCACGTCGTCGAAACGGGTTTTACTGTCTTGTTCGCCAATAACGACGGATATTACGCGCATTCCACCGCGTTTTGCCGTTGCCGCAAGACAAAATCCTGCTTGATTGGTAAATCCCGTCTTTCCACCGTCGCAACCGTCGTAAAAACGCACCAATTTATTCGTGTTGGTAATTTCCGTATACCGTCCTTGCGGATGCGCAAATTTATCCAGCCAAACTTTCCCAAATGCATAATATTCTTCGTTTTTTAAAAGTTCTTTCAGCATTAACGCCACGTCTTTTGCGCAAGAATATTGCGGTTCTTTGGGAAGTCCCGTGCAGTTCGCAAACAACGTATCGTTCGCGCCAAGTCCTTTTGCTCGTTCGTTCATTCTATCCACGAACACGCTTTCATTGCCTGCAATGCGCTCCGCCAACGCCACGCAACTATCGTTTGCCGAGCATACGACGACACTTTTAATCAGCTCTTTGACGGGATATTTCGCATTTGTTTCCAAAAATACCTGCGAGCCACCCATCGAAGACGCTCTTTCACTCACGCAAATTTGCTCGTCCATTGTCATTACGCCCGCTTTGATAGCGTCAAACGCTAAAATTAAGGTCATAATTTTGCACATACTCGCAATCGGCAAACGCGCTTTTTCGTTGTGTGCATACATCACGCTCCCCGAGCCAAAATCCATAAGATACGCCGATTTTGCTCGTGTTTGTAAATTTTCCTGCGTTTTTGCCGTGTTTATAGCGTTTTCTTCACAATATTCTTGATAATACGCATTTGCTTGCACGCTTTTACTTTGTAAGTTTGCACCTATTCCCGCTATACTTGCCGTTACAGCGAGGACGCATGCTATCGTTGCTCCAACACCTTTTCTCATATTCCCTCCATATTTTGTTTGACATTGATAAACTATTATGTCTGGCACACTATTCTTTCAACATTGTTTGTATATCAATTCCATACCCACGAGTGGGATCGTTGACGAATACGTGCGTGACCGCCCCTATCAATTTTCCGTTTTGCATAATCGGGCTACCGCTCATTCCTTGCACAATTCCGCCCGTTTCGCGAATAAGCTCTTCGTCCGTGATTTTGATAACGAAATTTTTATTTTCTTTATTGTTTTTATCTACTTTTACAATCTCAATATCGTATTTGACAGGCGTGACACCATTTACCGTTGAATAAATAACCGCATTCCCAGGAACAACTGATTGCGAGTCCGCTACGGTGTAAATAAGTCCGTCCGTTTGAAAATTCTTATCCACTTTGCCAAAAATACCGCAATCACACAATTTATCCGCTACGCCGATCGTTTTATTGCTTAAAAACATTCCGCGAAGCTCTCCCGCTTTTCCGCGTATTCCTTTATTCACGCCTACGATACTACATTCATACACCAAACCGTCCGTAATCGAAAGTTCTCGTTTATTTTCGCCTGAAACGGAATGTCCCAAAGCTCCAAATCGATCGTTGGCTTTATCTATATACGTTACCGTTCCAATCCCCGATATACTATCTCTGGCTAAAATGCCGATTTTATAATGCCCCGTCGTGCGGTCTTTTGCGGGTGTTACTTTGATTAAAATTTCTTCATTTCCGCGTAAAACTTGCAATTCCAACGCCTTTTCCTGCGTTTTATTGACGATTTCATTAAGCTGTTTTATCGTTTCTACGCGTATACCGCCTGCTTTATAAATTTTATCCCCCGCACGAAGTCCTGCTGTTGCCGCGGGAGAACACGCTCCTTTTTCCGTTAGTACTTCGCTGATGCCTATGATTTGCGGATTGCCTGATTTTAAAGTAAAGCCCGCCGACATTCCGCCAACGTATACGCCTTGTTCTTGTGCGGAAGCGGTAACCGTTTCATACCCGCCAGCTGCAAAGGCGAAGGACAATAACGCCCCCACAATAAAAAAATTCGACTTGCGCATAACTTCCTCCGTTTAGAAAGTAATTTGTGCAAGTCGAGCGTTTCTATTCTTAAAAAGATAAAATAAGGTGTTTGTCAAGATATACTGTTTTTGTATTCTTTTGCCTGTCCTAACAGTTCTTGCGCGTGTTTTAAGGCATATTCGTCTTGGTCAGTTCCGCCCAATAACCGAACGAGTTCTTTCGTTTTTTGTTCTTCGGTTAACGCATACACACGCGTTAAAGTCTTTTGGTTTTCTTCTTGTTTTTCAATCAAGAACTCATTATCACTTATAGCGGCAATTTGCGCAAGATGCGATACGGCAAGGATTTGTGTGTTTTGGGCGATTCTCGCCAATTTTTCACCCACAACTTTCGCCGTTTTACCACTAATTCCCGCGTCTATCTCGTCGAAAATATACGTGGATATGTCGTTTAAATCAGAAAGCTGGGTTTTGACCGCCAACATAAATCGGCTCATTTCCCCACCGCTGATAATCTTCCCTAACGGTTTCATAGGCTCGCCTGCGTTTGCGGAAAATTGAAATTCGATCGAGTCTAACCCGTTCGCCGTCGCCTTTTCCACGTCCTTTTCTTCATACGGCTCAAAGAAAATCGTAAATTGTGCATTTGGAATATTCAAGGTTTTTAATTCTTCCGTTACACGCTTGCAAAACCGCTCGCCGTGTTCTTTGCGTAACGTCGTAATCGTTTGACAAACGGAAAAAATTTTGCGCTTTATTTCGGCTTTTTTTGCCGTCAACAACGCGTATTGCCCTTCGCAATCGGAAAGCAATTCGTATTCGGAAGAGATTTTCTCTAAATACGCGTCGATTTCTTGTTTATTTGCGCCGTATTTGCGTTTTAAGGCGTGAATAGCATCCAAACGAAGTTCTACTTCTCTCGCTTCGTTTTCGTCGAAATACAGCTCGTCGGCAAGTTGTATGAGCGTATCGGAAATATCGCTTGCGTTGATAGACAATTCTTCTAATTTCGTGCCGATTTCTTCGTACGCTTCGTCTAATTTAGAAACAGAAGATATCGCTCTATCGGCAATACGCAAGCAATCCAACGCCCCGTTTTCGCCCGAAAGTGCCTGCGAAGCTTCGCGCAAGGCGGAGATGATTTTTTCGAGATTGTTTATTTTATTGCGTTTTGCGATAAGCTCTTCTTCTTCGCCATCTTGTAAATCTACCGCTTGGATTTCTTCTATTTGGAAACTTAAAATATCCAATCTACGCCCGCGTTCCTGCTCGTCGCCACCAAGAAGTGATATTTGCTGATCAATTTCCTTGTTTTGCTGTAAAAGTGCATATAATTTCTCTTTTTCAGGTGATAATTTTTCCCCAACTACCCCGTCGAGAACTTTTAATTGATTGCTTTCTTTTAATAAATAAAAGTGCTCACTTTGTCCGTGTACGTCCACCAAACAATCGGTTATTTTGCGTAACATTGTCGCGGTAACGGTGTTACCGTTGAGTTTTATGGAATTTTTACCACTATCGTTAAATTTACGCGAAATAATAATCTCTCCGTCCGAATCTATATCCATATCACGCATAAGAGCTATGGCTTTTGAATTTTCCGAAACAAAAAATTCGGCGCGCACAGAGCACTCCGTTTCCCCATAACGAATCATCGTTTTATCCGCTTTTGCGCCCAAAACGAAATTCACGGAATCCAAAATTACCGATTTTCCCGCGCCCGTTTCCCCCGACAAAACGTTCAAGCCTTCGCCAAAGTTAATGTCGGCGTGTTCGATAAGCGCTACGTTTTTTATAGTAAGCCTTGCTAACATACGCGTTCCTTATCTGATAAAATCGTTGAGTTTATTAACTACCATTCCTGCGTTTTCATCTGAATCGCACACAATCAACAGCGTATCGTCGCCCGCAACCGAGCCCACGATACCTACGTAGTTGAGTTTATCCACAACCGCGCCCGCATTTGCGCCGTTTCCCGCCATCGTTTTGACTACGACAAGATTTTTCGCTGCGCAAACGGACGTTACACAATCTCGAAAAAGCCCACGCATTTTCGGAGAAATCTCGCTTTCACCGTCGCGAATATACGCATAGCGGTATTTTTTACTTACGCCTGCGACTTTAAATAAATGCAAATCGCGAATATCGCGCGAAATGGTGGCTTGCGTAACCATAAGGTTGCGCGCGTTGAGCTCTTGACAAAGTTCTTCTTGCGTTTCAATTTCCATATGCGAAATGATATCTAAAATTTTCGCATGCCGTGCCGATCGTAACATAGTTTCCCCTTCCTTCGTATTTTATTATCCGTTCAATTTATTCTTTACTTTATTCAAAAAACCCGATTGCTCACGAGCAGGAAAATCCGCCGTAAACGGTGCTTTTTTCACGCGTATTTCCGCCCCTTCGGACAGCGTTGCCACAACGTGCCCGTCCACGAGAAGCATAGCTTTGCCACGAACCGTAGAAACGCAAAACGTTTCAGAATCGGAAAATACGATCGGGCGGGAACGCATAGAAAAAGCGCAAATGGGCGTGAGCATAAACACAGGCACTTCGGGCGTTAAGATTGCACCGCCCGCCGACAAAGAATATGCCGTGGAGCCTGTTGGCGTACATATAAGCACACCGTCCCCCGAAACGAGCGTTTCCCCTTCGTTCGTGCGTACGTTTAATTTGAGTATTTGCGGGTTTTTTTGCGATAAATTTCCGCAATCCCGTTGCAAGGCAACTTCGTTGAGCGCGTAAAAGGTTTTTCCTGCCACTTCACACGCCAAAACACTGCGTCGAACAATACGGCAAGTGTTTGTTTTGAGTGCTTCTAAAAGGTTTTTGATATTTTCTTTCTCGTTTTTTTCGTATTCGGTTAAAAATCCGAGATTGCCGTAGTTGATGCCGATTATTTTTGCTCCGCAACGCGCCGCGGCAACCGCGGTATGTAAAATCGCACCGTCGCCGCCCAGAACCACGACGACGTCTACGTTGTCAATCTCCAACGGCGTTGAAAATTTAACGGTATCGTACCCTAACACACGCAAAAACGCTACGATTTCATCAATCGTCGCTTCGTTTTTTACTTTTGAAATTTTTCCAAGCACTCCGATTTTCATCGTTTTCTCCAAATGCATTTATCGTAATTGCCCTTCTTTATGCAAGGCAATCGCTTCTTTGAGTTGTAAAAGCAACGTTTCTTGCCGTGGTGCATCCACGTAGTCGGGCTTTACCAGCAATACGTATTCTATATTTTTTCCCTTGCGCACGGGCGCGTTTATAATCGCGTGTGGATATAATCCATTGTCCGTTGCGTAGGAAAATACTTTTTTCACAATATCCGCGTGCGCTGAAGTGTGCACTATCCCGCTTTTGCCGATATTTTTATTTTCACATTCAAATTGTGGTTTGACAAGCACTACCGCAAACCCGTTTTGGGCTAAAATATCCTTGATAACGGGAAAAATCAAACGCAACGAAATAAAACTTACGTCCGTAACCACTCCGTCAATTATATCGGAAAAATGCGATTTTTCAAGGTATCGCGCGTTTGTGTTATCCATAGGTATCACGCGAGGATCGCGTTGCAGTTTTTCATGCAGTTGGCTTTCCCCTACGTCTACCGCATATATTTTTTTTGCGTGATTTTGCAAAAGACAATCAGTAAAACCGCCCGTACTCGCTCCGATATCGACGAACACCTTATCTTGACAATTTAAGTTAAAAATTTTTATAGCGCGGTCGAGTTTGTATCCGCCGTTGGAAACGAATAAATCCTCCGCCTCACGAATTTCTATGCGCGCGCCTTCTTTTACTTCGTCTTTTGCGCGCAAAGCCTTGCCGTCAAGTAATATTAAACCGCGGTCAAGGGCTTGAGCGGCTTTTGTGCGAGAGCCAAAACGCGGAGCAAAATATTTATCCGCTCTCATTGCAATACCTGCAATAAATAATTTTCTATTTCTTTGCAGTCAACGCCGTATTCGCTTTGTAAGCTTGCAATGCTCCCCTGCGGGATAAATTCGTCGCGATAAGCAAACGTTTTTATGGTAACGTCTTTGTTTTGTTTGAAAATTTCCCCGCCAATCATTGCGCCGAGCCCGCCAAGATACACGTTATCTTCAATGGTTACGATATGGGTGCTTTGTAACGTATTCAACAGATCTATATCCAACGGTTTAACAAACCGAGCGTTGATTACGTCGCAAGAAAATCCTTGTTTTTCAAGATTTTTTTGCACTTTCATAGCAATAATTAAGCTTCGCTCACCTGCCGCGATAATACTTGCTTTGGCACCGCTTATCTTATGCAAATATTCCCATTTACCCGCTTGCAAGGGTATATCATCACTTTCAAAAATCACTTTCCCTGCGCGAGGATAACGAATGGCGAGCGGGTGTGGATAACCTACACTCCATTCCAACGTCTTTTTAAGTTCTTCGGTGTCTTTGGGTGCAACAATCGTAATATTTGGAATTAGCGACAAATAGGACAAATCGAAAACGCCTTGATGCGTTTCTCCGTCCGCGCCCGAGATTCCCGCACGGTCTATACAAAAGGTAACAGGCAAATCCTGTGCGCATACGTCGTGGATAATTTCATCAAACGCACGCTGTAAAAACGTGGAATAAATCGCATAATACGGTTTTAAACCGCCCACTGCCATTGCCGCGCAAAGTACCGACGCGTTTTCTTCACAAATACCCACGTCAAACGCGCGTTGTGGATAACTTTTGAAAAATTCTTCCAAGCCCAAAGCTTCTTTCATAGCCGCGGAAACCACGGTGATTTTTTCATTTTTTTTCGCAAGTGCGCAAAGCGTTTCGCCAAGCACCTTGGAGTATTCTTTATCTTTGGGCGAACCGACAGGCGGTACGCCGTGTGTGTTCGTGGGGTGTTCTTCGCTAAATTCGTAGCCCTTGCCCTTTTTCGTTGCAATATGCAAAAGCACAGAGCCGTTTTGCAATAAATCCTTGGCTTGCGACATGGCGTCTACCATTTCGTCCACGTCGTTGCCGTCTTTCACACCGAGATAGGTAAGCCCGAAATTTTCTAAAAGCCGAATTCCCGCCGTATTATCACTATCTTTGATTTGGGCGAGAATGTCATACATACCCCCTACTGTCGGGGAAATGGACATACCGTTGTCATTGAGCACGATCAAGATATTCGTGTTTAATATTTTTAAAGACGAAAGCGCTTCGTATACAAGCCCGTTATTAAACGAGCCGTCGCCGATATACGCAATCACGTTTCGTTTTTCTCCGTTTAACTGCGCGGCTTTTTTTAATCCGATTGCAGCGGAAACGGACGTGCCGGCGTGTCCTGTGTCATACGCGTCGAATTTACTTTCGTTGCGCTTTGGAAAACCTGAAATACCGCCCGCTTTACGCAGTGAAGAAAACTTGTCCAATCTACCGCTCAAAAGTTTATATGCATAACATTGATGACCTACGTCGAATACAACCTTATCATTAGGAAAATCAAATACGTAAAAAAGCGCTACGGTGGATTCGACTGCCCCAAGGTTGGAAGCAAGGTGTCCGCCGCATTGCATAACCGTTTCATATATGGTATGGCGCAACTCGTCGCACAAAACGTTGAGCTCGTTTCTCGTGCAGTTTTTAATCGACGAGTGTTGTATTTTTTGTAACATAAAAACTCCTAATGCGTGCGGTTTAATACGTAATCAACCAGTTGATGCAAAAACTCCGTATCGCCGTCCACGCCTTCTAAAACGGTGTGACAATCGCTTGCGCACATATCCGCGCGAAGTTTAGCCCCTTCTAAACCGTACAAACGAACACAGGTTAATTTGTTTTCCTGCTCGTCTTTGCCTATCGTTTTACCAAGCTTATCAAAATTCCCTGTCACGTCGAGTATATCGTCCGTCATTTGGAAAAGTCTGCCCAGTAATTTCCCAAACCGTTCCAAGGTGATATATTGTTTATTATCCTTTAAAATGCTCGCGATTGCAACGGGAGCAAGCAACAATTTCCCCGTTTTATGCTCGTAGATAAAGGAAAGATCGTCTTCGGAGATTTCCTTGTCCGTTTGCGAGAACAGCATATCCGCCGATTGCCCTGCGATCATACCGTAAACGCCCGCACATTCGTTCAAAAGCCCTGCCGCCAAGGCGTATTTTTCTCCTTTTAAACACTCACGGAAACACAGCGCATACGCTTGGTTTAACAGTGCGTCCCCCGCCAAAACGGCGTTTGCTTCGCCGAACTTTTTGTGGTTTGATAGCCTACCGCGACGGTAGTCGTCGTTATCCATGGCAGGCAAATCGTCGTGTACGAGCGAATACGTGTGGATCATTTCCAAAGCAAGCGCAAACGGAAGTATTTCCGCACGCTCCAAACCCAAAACGTCGGCAGTTGCAAGTGCCAACACGGGACGAACACGTTTTCCGCCCGAAAGCAAGCTGTATTTCATACTTTCCGCAAGCACAGCGGGCGTAGTGACCAGCTTGTCTGTATAATTTTTAAGATATTCTTCAAACGCCGTTACGAACTCTTGATAGCGAATGTTAAAATCGTTCAATCTCTTACTCCTTAATTGCCGTCAAACAGGTGTTATGCATAAGCATCGTGATCGTCATAGGCCCTACGCCGCCGGGAACGGGCGTGATGTGCGATACTTTGTCTTTCACCGCTTCAAAATCTACGTCCCCGCAAATTTTGCCGTTTTCGTCGCGGTTGATACCCACGTCGATTACGACTGCGCCGTCTTTTACCATATCCGCGGTAACGAATTTCGGTCTACCTACGGCAGCCACCAATATGTCGGCTGTTTTACAAATTTCTTTAATATTTTTCGTTTTACTATGACAAACAGTTACGGTTGCGTTGGCGTTGAGAAGAAGCATTGCCATGGGCTTGCCGACCGTGTCGCTTCTGCCGATAACGACAGCGTGCTTACCCGTGCAATCAATCCCCTCGTCTTCTAACATTTTCATAACGCCAAGCGGGGTGCAGGAAGCAATCACTTCCTTATGCAACGCCAAAAGTCCGAGATTTTCCGCGGAAAATCCGTCCACGTCTTTCGACGCGGGAATACGCGCCATTGCACTTTCCGCGTCTAACCCCTTGGGGAGCGGAAGCTGCAATAAAATGCCGTGTACGTTATCGTCCGCCGCAAGCGTATCCAAAAGCGTTTCCACTTGTTCTTGCGTTGCCGTTTCTTCGAGCGTATACGCAAAAGATTTTACCCCTACTTCTTCGCAGGCTTTGATTTTATTACGTACGTAGATTTGCGAAGCGGGATCGCTACCAACAAGCACGACCGCCAAACCTACCGTTTTTCCCGATGCCGCTATTTTTTCTTTGATTTGCCCGCGGAGCTTTGCCGCAAGCGCTTTTCCGTCGATAATTTTCATTTGTTTTCTCCGTCCTGTTTATTTACGACGCCCGAAAGTACGCCGTTTACAAAATCCGCACTTTTTTCCGTGGAATATTTTTTCGCAAGTCCCGTTGCTTCGGAAACGGAAACGATAGGCGGGATATCGTCGAAATAATGAATTTCTGCCATAGCGATCAAAAGTATACTTTTATCCGTTGGATTGATACGGTTTTCTTTATAGTGATGACAAGCTTCTTCAATGCCCGCAATCAGCTCTGCGCGGTTGGTTTCCACCGCGGAGATCAAATCGCAAGCAAAACGAAGATCCGCTTCATTTTCAAGCTTAAACTGTTTGAAAACTTTCTTTTTTAAATTATCCAAACAGTCGGTGTTGAATTGCTCGGCAAAAATGATATTTAATGCCGCTTCTCTGGCTGTGTTTCTCATATCTTACTCCGTTTTAATACGACGAAAACCCCTTTATGCAAGGGGTATTCGAGTTTATTGATTGTTTTCTCCCGTTTGTTCTTCTTCCTCTTTTTCAACGGTGGGCGCAACGGAGAAATCCACGTCCCGAACGTGTACGTTGACTTCCGCGACCTTATATTTGGTCATATTCTCCACGCTTTGCTTTACCGATTGCTGAATACGGTAAGCAAGTTCTGGAACGTTATAACCATACTTTACGCCCACGGAAACGTCTGCGTAGATACCGTCTTTTTCCAAATAGAGCGAAATGCCGTTCTTTTTGCCTTGCACGAGTACCGCGCCTTCCACTTCGCCGATCGCCAGCGCAACGATATTATGCACGATGCCCGCGTTGTAAACGACTTTTCCGTCTTGACCGTCTTTTGCGTTTAATTTGATATTGAACATTCAAAAAGATCTCCTTTTTAACTTACAGGTATATTATAGCATATCTTTTTGAATATTTCTACTGTTTTAATTGAATTTCTTGTGTTTTTTTTCAGCTTTCCGCGTGAACGGGCATAATTATGATATTCCCCGCAACAATTCCCGTTTCCTCTTTGAGCATAGTATAGATAGAAAGCGCCGTATCGTAGTTCAGCTCCGCGGAATTGATGAACACGTTTACGTTGTCGGAATCCACCGAAACGGACACTACCGCGTCGGAAAAGCCGAGCGATTTCACCATATTTTCCAAAACAAGTTCTTGTTCCATTGCCGCTACGATTTCCATTTTCATTTCCGTTGCCGCTTCGTATTTTTCGTCGCCTTCTTCATAGAGCGCGATAACGCTATCGAGCTGTACAATCTCTTCGTTACGCGTAGTTGCGCGTTCCGCACGGTAGGTAGTAAAATAGTTTGCCGTCGTCATTTCCCCTTCTGCGGAGGTAACCGTTTCCGTGTTTGCAAGCACGAAATTAAACACCGCGGTTGCCGCAAGCAACGCGACGAGCGAGGACATTACGATAACTTTCTTTTTGTTTGACATATTTATTCTCCTTTTACTCTTTTTTTAAATAAATTTTTACTGCTTTTTCTTCTGTACCAAGTGCCGCGGCAACAGCTTCTCGCACTTTCATAACGACAAAAAAGTCGTTTGCACCTTCGCACACCACCACCGCGCCTTCTACGCCGTTTTCCGTTTGACAAATGATAACGCTGGCGTCGCCCACACCGTCTATTTCTTCCAACAGTCGGCTAATCTTTTCTTCGCTATCCGTTTGCGACGCCTGCTTTAAAGCCGTCGTGTTTTTCTCACTGTAAAATATCTTCCACGCGCCGAAAATCAAGGCAACGCCTAATATCCCAAGCAATACGATCTCTTTGATTTTACCGCTTTTAAAAAGCCGTCTTTCTTCTCCACGCGTATTTTGTTGAACAAATTTATTCAAGCAACACCTCGCTACAATAGTTTTCTATCAGGTATTCGCACATACGCGATTTCACCTCCTTATCGCAAGCTTCTTGCGTCCGCACGCATATTTTGGTGATTTGTATTTGTTCTTCTTTTAACAGCCAGTCTAACCGAACCCCGCAATCCACGCTAAATTCTTGTTTCAATGCTTCCGCAATCGCTTTTTCGGCTTGCTCCACTCTCAATTCACTGTAATACTGTATGAACGACTCGTCCGTTTGTATGACTGATTGTGTAAAATTCTTTTCTTTTCCCACTGCTTTTTCCGACGAAAGATAGGATAAAATAGGAGAAATGATAACGAGTAGGCATACAAGCTTGGTCATACTGCGAACAATCCCCGCCGTTTTCCCTTCGGGAATAATCGCCGTCAGTACCGCACCAAGCAATATCGTACCCACCACGGAAAGAAGATACTTATCAATATTCACAGCAACGCCTCCGTGGACGTAATCAGTAGCATTATCGTTAGGAAATACATAAACGCGGTAAAAAGCAGTCCTGCCGTGCAATAATGCAAATTATCCGCCGTTTCCCCTAAAAAATCGGAAATACGACTATCCCCGAACGGTTGCGTGATTGCAGCGGTAAAACGCAATAGAACGTTTACCGATACCAACAAAATCAACGGCTCGAACAACACGCTGATCATAAGAAAAATACTCATACTGCCAAGTGAATTTTTTATCAGTATGCTCCCTGCCACGGCAAGATCGAACCCGCCCGATAAAAAACCGCCGACGATAGGTATGCCGTTCCCGATTGCGTATTTCGCCGCTCTACGCACCACGCCGTCGTACGCAGCCGCCGTTATCCCCTGCAACGTGAAAAATATCCCGAATACGGAAATACAAATCCCTATAATCCATTTATTGATACTTTTAAAAAACGCGCTAAATTTACTGATTTTCAACTCTTTTGTCAAATTCCCTGCAATAGAAAAGGCAATAATCGTTACGGTAAGCGGAAAAACCACGGAAGAAACGGTGGAAACGATACTCGTAGAGAAAAACGCGACGGCAGGACGACACACCGAAACGGTTACCGTTCCCCCGCTTGCCGCCATGAGCGTGAGTAAAAGCGGAAAGGTAAGTTGCATTTGTTTTTGCATTGCCTGCACCGCGTTCAAGCTAACTAAAAAACATTCAGTTAAAACACTCAAAAGCGGGATCAAAGCGGCGGCGTAACTGATTAGAAAAATCATATTCGACGAAGCCGCGCCCGCCGTTCCGCTTTTTAGACCTGAAATAACGCCCGACAAAAGCGCAATCGCGGCAATACAAGCAAAAGAGGGCAATATTTCCCGCACGTTCCGAAAAAGTATTTCTCGAATTTGCATACCAAAAGCGTTGTAATCGAAGTTCTCGCCTTTGATATACGCAAGCAAACGCTCCGTTACGTTTTCCCCTGCCCAACCGTCTAAGGACTGAATATACTTTTGTAATCCTTCCAAATCAAGTTCTTCTAAAAGCTTCTCCGCTTGATCGTGTAGGGTTTCTTCCGCGGTCGTTTTTTCTTGGGCGCAAGCTTGTTTTTTAGGGATTGTCCTGGGCAAGAAAAAAATGCATAAACTTATGAAAATTAAAATAAGTAGCCAAGCTTTTTTGGGTGTGCTCATACCAATTGTAAAAAACCTCGCACGAGTTGTAATAAACTTTCAATTACGGGCATAGACAAAAGCACGATGGTGATTTTTCCGCCAAGCACCACTTTGTCCGCAACGGAACTACTGCCAAAATCGTTTAAAAGTCCCGCCCCAAATTCCGTGAGATAGCCCACGCCCACGATTTTTAAAAGTATTTTCAAAAGCCCGTTTTCTACCCCCGTCATTTGCGCGATCGTAGAAAATACGGTGAGCGTATTTTGCAGAGCGTCTACGATTAAAAATAACATAACGATAACGCCCGTAACCGTTACGGCAAAAGACAATTCGGGTTTTGTCGGCTTTAAAAGCGCCGTGGAAAAGGTCGTGATAAACGCCACGCCGATAATCTTGAATATATCCATAAAAACCCCTTAATTTATCTACGATAGCCCAAAAATCGTTTGTATTTGCGAAAACAAATCTCCAATCATACCCACGGCAACCGCCAAAACGATCACAAGCCCGACGATAGAAACAAGCGTTGCAATATCGTCGCGATCGGATTTTTTGAGTATTTGACAAATCACCGTAATGATAATGCCAATTGCCGCCATTTTAAAAAGTATGCTAATATCCATAAGTCAAAAACTCCAACCTTACAGCATTAATATTAAAATGAATAAACCGCATAAAAATCCAAGCTTTATATACAAATCGCCGTACTTTTTACAAGCGGATACCGCTTCCGTTTGTAGCTTGGATAAGCGTTCTTTCACAGACGAAAAATATGCTTTTTGCGAAGTGCTATCCCCTTTCCCGAGCATTTGGAAATAATCTTGTAAAGTCGTCTTTTCTTCACTTGTCAAAAAGTAGAAAACGTCTTTGTCCAACCCGTCCGCTAAAAAAGGCACGCCGTTATTCATACTATGAAAGAACGTTTGCAAACATACTTGAAATTCGCCTTTATACACAAACGTGGAAGAAAATTCTATAAGCGGACGGCGATAATAGGATATTTCGTTGATAAACCGTTCGTTAAACTCATACAGTTGAACGAAAAAGCTTTTTCTTCGCCTATATTTTTTTGTGAAGATATATCCGCAAAACGTACCAAACGCCACGATTGCAACGCCAAAAACGACTTTTAACACGTTAATCCCCTGCCTTCTTCGTCGTAAATACTTTCAATTTTCCCCAAACTTTCCGTTTTTAGAAAAACGTACCTGGAAAACAAACCGAAAAACGGTTGCTTTAAAGCGCTCATTTTTGAAATATGCGCCGATGCAAACACGCAAATCCCCGCAAAAATCGCCCGCTCTACCGCTTTGCAATCTTCTATTCCAAGCTCGTCAGTTACGATAATATCAGGTCGCATAGCGCGTATGCCTGCTTCAAAAGCCGTTTTTTTATCACAAAAGCGTAAAACGTCCGTCGTTTCCCCCACGTCATCTTGTGCGATTTCCCCGCGTTCGTCGCAAATCAAGATATTTTTCTTGGTCTTATCGCTAACAATACGTGTTAAATCCCGCAAAATCGTTGTTTTGCCCACCCCAGGCGGAGAAGAAATAAGTATACTGCGTACTTTGTCACGCATACAACTATTATATATTTGCTCACCACTGCCAATGATTGAATGCGGTATACGTATACACAGCGAAGAAAAATCCCGAATAACAAAAGGTTGTCCTTTTTCAAAGACGTATTCTCCCGCTAAACCAATGCGCACACCCTTTTCCGTCGTTAAAAATCCTTTCCGTATTTGTTCTTCCACGGAATATAAAGAATATTTCCCTGCTTTGAAAACGCAATCCGCAATATCCGTTTTGGTGGGTTTTAAGGATTTTTCCGCGTAATCAGTAATACCGTAAGCCCCTAAATATCTATATATTCCCGCATAATTGACGGTTATGGGCTTTTCTGCGCGCAATCTTATTTCATAGAGCTTGTTCGCATTTAGGTGTCTTATGGCGTCTTTCACGCTTTGTGGTAGAAATTCAAGCATTTGTATATTATATGTTTGCTAATAAGTAAATAGAACGAGAAAAACGCCTTTTTCAAGGCGTTTTCCGTTTGTTTTTTGGATATATTATTTTGTATAGTCGAACAACATTTCCGTCGTTTTATTCACGAAATCGGAAAGTTCTTCGGGAGAAAGCTTTTTATAAGAAAGCATAGCCAAATAATAAATTTGATTTACAATCAGGGCTTGTTTTTCTTCCGTTTGTTTTAAAATCGAAGATACGACGGGGTTGGTAAGGTTGACTACCAGCGTTGCGTTCTTACTCGGGTCTACTTCCCCCATACCGTAAAATCCGTTCATTTCCGACATACGGCGCATAAACTCGTCCACGTTGACAACCGCAGGAATTTTTCCCGTTTTAAACGCTTCGGTTTTTACTGTAATATCTTTATTGACAAGGTGCTTTTTAAACGTTTCAATCAGCTGGGTATTGTCAGTATTTTCACTATTTTCGCCTTTCAATGCGCCGTCTATATCCGCGTCAATGCGTACAAAACGGCACTTTTTCGCGTTTTTATATTCAAGAAAACTGATAAAATGTGGATCAATATACGTATCGCACACGATTGCGTCCAAGCCCGCGTCTTTAAACATGGCGATATATTGTGCCTGTTGTACTTCGTCGGATACGTAATACACGGCTTTGGGTTGCACACCCTTTTCCAAGTCCGAATCGGCGATTTCTTCTCCGAAATATTCGCTTACGCTCTTATATTCGCCTTGCAAGTTCTTAAAGATAATCAGTTTTTCAACTTTGTTGTAGAAATCTTCTTCTTTAATACAACCGAATTTGATAAAAGTTGCGATATCTTTCCAGCAGTTTTCAAAACGTTCTTTGTCGTTGTTAAACAGGGAATTGAGCTTATCCGCTACCTTTTTCGTGATATGTTTAGAAATTTTTTGAACCTGCTTATCGTTTTGCAAGAAGCTTCTCGATACGTTGAGCGGAATATCGGGACAATCAATAACACCGTTCAAAAGCATTAAAAATTCAGGAATAACTTCTTTTATATTATCGGCAATAAATACTTGATTGCAATAAAGCTTCACTTGCCCTTTTTCAAGCTGTACTTGTTGTTTTTTGATTTGCGGGAAATACAAAATACCTTTCAAACGGAACGGATATTCCATATTCAAATGAATCCAAAACAACGGCTCGTTGAAATCCATAAACGTATCGCGGTAGAAATTTTTATATTCTTCTTCCGTACATTCTTTGGGATCTTTTAAATATAAAGGCGTGGTGTTATTGATTGCCTTATCTTTATCGTCGCCTTTGGGGTTGAGATAAATTTCAAAAGGCATAAACGAACAATATTTGCGCAACAATTCCCTAATCGTGGATTCTTTCAAGAACTCCTTTTCGTCTTTGGAAACGTGCATAACAATCTTCGTTCCACGCTCTGATTTATCCGTTTCGGAAATGGTGTACGTGGAATTGCCGTCCGATTCCCACTTTACCGCAGGTTCGTTTTTATAACTCTTGGTGTAAATTTCAACGTTGTCCGAAACCATATACGCGGAATAAAAACCAAGCCCGAAATGCCCGATAATACCGTCGCCCGACGCTTTCTCATATTTTTCCAAGAAATCATTTGCACCGGAAAAAGCGATTTGTGTGATATATTTCTCCACTTCTTCCGCCGTCATACCAATACCGTTGTCTTCTACCGTAAGCGTTTTTGCTTTTTCATCAACGGTAACCGTAATTTTATACGCCTTATCGTCCTTTTCCGCTTCGCCCATTTCCACGAGCTTTTTATGTTTCGTGATCGCGTCCACGCCGTTCGCTACGATTTCACGCAGAAAAATATCTTTATCCGAATACAACCATTTTTTAATGATTGGCATCATATTTTCGCTGGAAATTTTGATATTGCCTTGTTTTTGCATTGTTATATCTCCTTTGGTAAGCTGTATAATTTCAATACTTATATATAAACAAAAAAGCCTGCTTTTAATCGTAAATTAAGCAGACTTTTTATATTTTTTGGTATTATTTATAGAAAAAATCAGGAGTATTATTTCAAATTAAGCAAATCAGCAATAGATGCGCCTTGACCATCGCTTTCGCTCCATTCGGTTACGTCGTCAACGGGTTTCGCCGCTTTTGCTTTCTTGCCTTTTTCTTTCACTTCGCCCTCTTCCGCTTTCGCTCTGGGTTTTCTTTCCACGTTTTCAGGCTTGGGTTCAAGCGCTTTGATAGAAAGCGTCATCTTTCTTTCTTCGGGATCGAGTTTGAGAATTTTCGCGTCGATTTCTTGACCAATCGACAAAACGGTGGTCGGGTTTTCCAAGAATTCGTGCGAAATTTGAGAAACGTGTACCAAACCGTCGATACCTTTTTCCACTTCAACGAATGCACCGAAAGGCACGATTCTTACCACCTTACCGTGGATAACGTCACCTTCAGCGTATTTTTCCGCAGCAAGATCCCAAGGTTGGGGTTGAAGCTGTTTATAACCGATGGAAACTTTCTTTGCTTCTTCGTCGATTTTAAGCACTTTAAATTCATACTTTTGACCGATTTCCAAAACGTCCGCAACCGACTTCACGCCAGTCCAAGACAAATCGGAAACGTGTGCAAGGCAATCAAAACCGTTTACGGAAACGAACGCACCAAAAGACGTAATTCTTTCCACTTTACCTTCCACAACGTCGTCAACGTTGATAGATGCGAAGAACGCCGCTTCTTTTGCCGCTTTTGCAGCTTCTTTTGCCGCTCTTTCTTCTTCGAGAATTACGCGTTGAGAAGCAATGATTTCTTTTCTTCTTTCCGATTTAAGTTCAAGCAAACGCAAACGCAATTTCTTGCCTACGTATTTTTCAAGCTCTTTTACGTATCCAGGACGAATCTCGCGAGCGGGAACGAAAACCGTATACGAGCCAAGTTGTGCGGTCAAACCGCCCTTATTGCTACCCGTACATACGACTTCAAAATCTTTACCCGATTGGATTTGCGCGATCATAGCTTCTTCTTCTTTCACAGCCTTGATTTGCTTTTGAGAAAGAACTACGCGAGGGGTTACTGCGATTACCATAAGTTCAATTTCATCCCCCGTTTTTGAAGCGAAGTCTTCTTTGTTATACACTTCGCAATCTACTTCATCCTTATCGAGCATTACTTCTTTTTTCGTGTTGGGAAGTAATACTTGAACGCCCGTGTCGTCAGCCGAAGAAATCGTGGCCGTGATAAGTTGACCTTTTCTAAATCTCGGTTGAGAGTCCATGTTCGCAACAACTTCTTCCATCGTTGCCTTTGCTTCTGTTTCCATTTCCATTTTTAAGAGAACCTCCTGAGTTTCCGCGTTAGGGGTGCTTGCACCCGTAACAATGCCTACCTTTTTAAATCTTTTGATTGTTTTATATTGCAGATCGGCAGCACTCGACAATCGAAATACGTTTGCACAATGCGCTTTGCAAATATCGTAGAGCTTATTGGTATTACTACTATTCAGCCCACCGATTACAAGCACAGCGTCACATTGGCGCGCAATTTCGCTTGCTTCATTTTGCCGTCCTATAGTAGTATAGCAAATTGTTTGAAAAACTTCAACTGTTTTTCCCCTTGTATTGGTAAGATTTTTTATAATTTTTTCAAATTTTTCCTTTGAATAGGTCGTTTGCGCGACTACACAGCACTCTTTTTGGGGTAAAATTGAAAAATCTTCGTTTTCCGAAGAAAAAACGTAGGCAGTCCCATCACACCAACCGTTTAAGCCGATAACCTCTGGGTGCGTCTTTTCCCCAACAATCACAATCGCTTTTCCTGCTCGATATTTATCACGAATTATTTTTTGCGTGCGGCGAACGAACTCGCACGTACAATCCACCACCCGAATATTCCGACGCGCACATTCCGCATACACCGCTTCCCCCACGCCGTGGGAACGGATAATCAAAGTCGAATTTTGCGGAACGTCTTCCAAGTTTTCTACCGTAACAATCCCCCGCGCCGTGATTTTCGATACGACGCTCGGATTGTGTATGATCTCCCCGAAAATATAGGTATTATCGGGCTGAATGGAAAGTGCGGTGTGGACGGCTTTTTCCACCCCCCGACAAAATCCCCCGCTTTTAGCAATGACAAATTCCATAAATTATTTTTTTCTCTTTTTGTTTTGCAAATATTCTTTATGCTCGGCTTTCATTTTCAGCATTAACTCGCGAATTTTCTTATCCGCTTCGTCCATTTCTTCGTTTGTGAGCTTACGATCGTAATATTCTTGCAATTCAAACGGCTCGCCAATCAAAATATGCGTGCAACGGAAAAATTTGGGCTTGCTATAAATGACGAGTGGAATAATCGGCGTTTTCGTGCGGATTGCCATAATCGCCGCGCCATGTTTAAACGCGAGCATATCTTCGCTTGTTTTATTGCGTGTCCCTTCGGGGAAAATAACGATTTTTTCGCCGTTTTTTAAGCATTTAAAACAATCCAAAAGTCCGCGTACGTCGTTGCCGTCACGATTGACGGGAATAACCTTAACACCGCGTGCAATCGCACCCATAATCGGTGCGTCTACGACTTCGCGTTTGGCAACGTAGTGAACACCTTCCCAAGTGGTGGCAGCGGGATAAACCGCGTCGAAAAGCGTGTAATGGTTGACTACGTACACGCAAGCCCCGTCCTTAACCTTGCGGTTACCAAAATAACGGAACGGTTTAACTAAAAAATACCACGGGATAAAAATAATCCGTAGGAAATTTAGAAAAGGAATGATATGCTTTCCCTTTTTCGTCGCTTTTACGGTGATAGGTTTATTTTTTTTCGCTTTCTTATCTTTCATTGGTTAATACCTTATATTTTTGACTGAATTTGTGATTTAATCTCGCGTATCACTTGCTCAATCGACATATCAGACGTATCGATAAGGATCGCGTCGTCTGCGCGTTTTAACGGGGAAAACTCCCGTTCGCTATCTTGCTTATCTCTTGCAACGATTTCCGCGTGCAACGTATCAAAGTCCACGTTTTCTCCGCGGGCAAGCAGTTCTTTATAACGGCGCGTTGCGCGGACTTTACTATCCGCCGTAATAAAGAATTTATATTTAGCGTCAGGCAAAACCGTCGAGCCGATATCCCGACCGTCTAAAACGCACGACATATTTTTTGCAATCTCTCTTTGCATCTCTACCATTTTAATACGCACGCAAGGATGCGCAGAAACGTTGGATGCAGCCATAGAAACGGCGTTCTCGCGAATAGCAAGGGATACGTCTTCCCCGTCGAGCAACGTACGTTGCGTGCCGTCTTTATATTCCACTTTCACGTTTAAAGTGGGTAATATTTTTTCAATCGCTTCGCCGTCTTTGGTATCCACGCCCATTCGCAAGGCTTTAAGCCCGCAAGCGCGGTACATCGCGCCTGTGTCTAAATATAAAATGTTATAATCGCTAGCAAGAATCTTTGCCACAGTACTTTTTCCGCTGCCCGCAGGTCCGTCCAGCGCAATATTATATATTCCCGAAATGTCTTGTCGCAAAATTTTAGCCCCCTTTTGATATATATGCTTTACCATGCGGTTATCGGATAATTCCGTAAACAGCATCAAACGGATACAAAGCTTTAACGCACCGTCAATCTCCGGTTCAATCGCCGCAAACAACGGTGCAAAATCATATCCGCATTCTCTTGCCGCTTTTGCGGGATGATAGCTATGAATATCCGTCGTAAGCGAAAACAAGAAACCGCGAACTTCCGTTTTTTGTAATGCGTTTTCGGTAAAAATCCCGTCTAACATATCTTTTACGGCAAGCGTTATCTCTTGTTTTCCGTCTTTTTCTATCGTCGTTGCACCGCGAATAATCGTCATAGATTTCTCCATTTTTTGTTTTATCACTTTACTATTATAGTAAAATTTTGAAAAATCGTCAAGTTTTTCAAGGTATTTGTATATCTTTTTTATTTATTCAATCGTATTTCCTGCCGCAAAACCCGTGGAAAAGGCAATTTGCATATTAAATCCGCCCGTAAAGGCGTCCACGTCTAAAACCTCTCCGCAAAATTTAAGCGCAGGGATTTTTTTACTTGCCATGGTTTTGGGATTGATTTCCGAAAGATCTATTCCCCCCGAAGTGATAATCGCTTCTTCAAAACCACGCAAACTCTTGATTTTTACGGGGAAATTTTTTAAAATGTAAACGATTTGTACACGTTCCGCTTTGGTTAATACGTTCACGTTCTTTTTTTCTGGAATACCAGCAAGGAGCAATACGCTTGCAATGAGTTTTTGCGGTAATAATTCGCATAATGCATTGGAAATTTGCTTGTTTTTATACTTTTCAAAATCACGAAGTAAGCGTTTATCCAAAGTTTGTTCGTCTAATGCAGGTTTTAAATCAATAACGGCTTGCAAAGAAGAAACGGGCAAACGATTGATAAGCGAACTTGCCGTTAAAACCAACGGTCCTGAAATACCAAAATGCGTGAACAACAATTCCCCCATTTCATTAAATACCGTTTTTTGACCGTTTTTTATCGAAAAAACGACGTTTTTTAAAGCCAACCCCTGCAACGACGCATGTACGTTCCCTTCAAGATTGACCCCACAAAGTCCCGTCTTTAAATCGGTTACTTTATGCCCCGTATTCTTCGCAAAAGTATACCCGTCCCCCGTTGAACCCGTCGACGGATAGCTTATTCCGCCCGTTGCAACGATAACTACGTCGAAAAGATAAGAATTTTTATCCGTTTTCACTTGTACTATGTCACACATAGGTATTATGTCACGCGTAGTATAAGTAATATTCGTAACTTTTTCATTCAAAAGAATAGTCACCCCTACGGATTTACAGGCTTTTTCCAAAGTTTTGGTTACGTCGCTTGCATGATCGGACACGGGAAACGCGCGGTTTCCGCGTTCAATTTTCACTGATAATCCGTTGTTTTCAAAGAACTCTATGCTTTTTTGCGGCGGGAAAGAATAGATTGCGCCACGCAAAAAGCGTTCTCCGCGCACTACGTTTTGCAAAAATTCTTCGGGTGAAACGTCGTTAGTAAAATTACATCTACCCTTACCTGTAATATAAATTTTTTTACCAAGCTTTTCATTTTTTTCAATCAGCGTTACCTGATGTCCTTTTAATCCTGCCGCGTATGCCGCCATTAAACCTGCGGCACCACCGCCGATTACACCCACTCTTTTCATAAGCTCTCCTTAAAAATAGCCGCTCCAATTCCCATTATAAATCTCTTATCTTATTGTTTCACAATAAAAGTTTCACAAGATCCATTTTTCTTTATATAAAGTTACGCAACCGACTATCCGTCGGTTGCGTGTTAAGTTTCACGGAAAATGTTTCACAGATATTCCATTGCAATTATACGGGATATACGCCCGTTTTTGCCATATCTCTATCAATGCCTTGCTTTTGGGCTTCTCTCCATTTGAAGAAGTTTTCGGCAACCTGTTCAAACACGGCATAGGAAAGAACGTCTTCTTCTTTTTCGTAGTAGCCAAGTTCGACAACTTTCTTTTTAATGTCTTCGTATTCAGGTTTCAGAAGATCGGCAGGACGGCAAGTAATTCTTTCTGTGTCGCCAAGCACTTTCTTTGCTACTTCTTCATTTAAAGGCATAGACAACGAGCCGTATTTACCCGCAAACAAGTCTTTCGTTTCTTTGGTAACCATTTTATAGCGTTCGCCCATAACCACGTTGAGAACGGCTTGCGTTCCGACGATTTGGGAAGAAGGCGTAACGAGTGGCGGATAACCGCAATCTTTACGAACGTTGGGAACTTCCGCAAGACATTCCATAAGCTTATCCGCTTTCCCTGCTTTTTCAAGCTGATTGATAAGGTTGGAAAGCATACCGCCGGGAACTTGATACAAAAGCGTATTTACGTCGATTTCTTTGGATTTTTGATTAAGAATCTTGTCGTCTTTCAAACGTTTTTCAACACCCTTGAAGTGTTTAACGATAGGCAAAAGCTGATTGATATCAATGCCCGTATCATAAGGCGTACCTTGCAAGGTAGCAACGAGCGGTTCGGTTGCGGGTTGGGAAGTACCGTTACCAAGCGGAGAAAGCGCCGTGTCCACGATATCAACGCCCGCTAAAATCGCCATAAGGTATACCATATCACCCGTACCCGTCGTGTTATGCGTATGCAAGTGCAACTTCGTGGTGGGCTTTAACGCCGATTTTAACGCCTTAACAAGCTCGTAAGCTTTGAACGGCAATAAAAGGTTCGCCATATCTTTCAAGCAAATGTTGTCCGCGCCACGCTCTTCAAGCTGTTTTGCAAGATCAACGAAATACTCGTTGGTGAATACTTCTTTTCCGTCCACGACCGCGCTGGTATAGCAAATGGTCGCTTCGCATACACCGCCGTATTTTTTGATCGCTTTCATAGAAACTTCCAAGTTTCTCGGATCGTTCAACGCGTCGAATACACGGATAACGCCCACGCCGTTTTCGATGGATTTTGCCACGAATTTTTCAACGACGTCGTCCGCATAATGACGATAGCCAAGCAGGTTTTGACCTCTCAAAAGCATTTGAATGGGGGTTTTGAGATGCGCTTTAAGCGTTCTCAAACGTTCCCAAGGGTCTTCGTTTAAGTAGCGTAAACAGGAGTCGAACGTCGCCCCGCCCCACGCTTCAATGGAATAGTAGCCGATTTCGTCAAGCTGTTCCAAAACAGGCAACATTTCTTCGATTTTCATACGGGTCGCCGCTTGCGATTGGTGTGCGTCACGCAAAATGGTTTCCGTAAGCATTACTTTCTTGTTTTCAAATTTCATTTCCATAGTTTTTTACCTCAATTTAGAAGAGTGAAAGCAGGAATCCTGCTGCTATTGCCGAGCCGATAACGCCTGCAACGTTAGGTCCCATTGCGTGCATTAACAAGTGATTACTAGGATCTTCTTCGCGTCCGACGTCTTCGGAGATTCTTGCCGCCATGGGCACTGCGGATACACCCGCACTACCGATCAACGGGTTAATCTTACCCTTGGAAAGTTTGCACATAAGACGCCCCATCAAAAGACCGCCCACCGTACCGAAACAGAATGCAACAAGCCCTAAACCGATAATCATAAGCGTTTCCACTTGCAAGAACGTACCGCCGTATGCCTTGCAACCAACGGATATACCAAGGAAGATGGTGATCGTGTTCATAAGCCCGTTTTGCGCTTGCGAGGAAAGTCTGTCGCAAACACCCGATTCTTTAAGCAAATTACCAAGCATAAGCATACCCAAAAGCGGAACAGCATCGGGCAATAAGCAACCAACGACGAGCGTTACGACAATCGGGAAAATAATCTTTTCCAGCTTACTTACCGTGCGAAGCGGTTTCATTTTGATCGCGCGTTCCTTTTTAGGCACGAGCAAACGCATAAGCGGTTTTTGAATGATTGGAATGAGCGCCATATACGAATACGCTGCAATCGCAATCGCCGACAAGAGATCTTTATCGGTAAATTTCGCAAGGCTTTGCGTAACGTAAATCGCCGTAGGGCCGTCCGCACCGCCGATAATCGCAATCGAACAAGCCGCCGCAAGGTCAAAACCAAGCACGACCGCGCCGATAAGCGTTAAGAAAATACCAAACTGCGCCGCGGCGCCGATAAGCATACTCTTGGGGTTGGAGATAAGCGGACCAAAGTCCGTCATTGCACCGATACCCAGGAAGATAAGCGGCGGATAAATAACGTTTTGAACGCCGAAGAATAAATACCACAAAAGACCTCTATTCTCCACGTTTTCGTAGGTATGCGCCACGCCTTCTTTATACGTTCCCCAAAGCACGTCGTATGCGCCGGGGAGATTGATTAAAAACATACCGAACGCAATCGGCAAAAGCAAAAGTGGCTCGAATTTCTTTACGATTGCTAAATAGAACAAAACGAAAGAAATCAAAATCATTACGTAGTTTTGCCACGATCCGTTTGCAATACCCGACGATTTCCATAAATTCAAGAAAATTTCGCCGATATTAGCTAGCAAATTCATACTCATAAATTCACCTATTTACTATATTAACCAATAACCGCCAAAACGGAGTCGGATTCTACGTTTGCACCTTTTTGTACTTGATACGTAATTACGCCGTCGCAAGGAGCGGTGATATCGTTATCCATTTTCATTGCTTCCAAAACAAGTACGGGTTGATCTTTTTTAACGGTTGCGCCGTTTTCTACAAGCAACGCCTTAATAAGTCCGGGGAACGGAGAAAGTAATTTTTCGCCGTTTGCGGGTGCTGCCGCTACGGGAGCAGCTGCAGGTGCCGCCGCTTTTTCTTGTACCGGAGCAGGTGCTGCTACAGGCGCGGGCGCAGAAACTGCAACGGGTGCCACTGCTACGGGAGCAACCGCTCCGCCTACTTCTTCAACGCCTACTTGATAAGATTTTCCATTTACTGTGATTACAAAATTACGCATAATATTTTCTCCTTAAATTCTCTTAATTCTTTTTACCGTAAATTCGCATTTAGGATTATTCGTTTGATAATACGCGGTAAGCGCCGCCATAATCACGGCAACCGTTTCTTCGCTAATTTCGTTACTATCCGCCACGGCAACTTCCTGTTGCACGGCTTTTACTTCACGTTGTTTTATTTGCATGGGTGCTTGGTCGCGGTGCATAATTTTACCTACCGCCCACACGACTACGATCAGCAAAGCAATTCCCGCAAAAACCATCGCAAAACCTATCAACGCATATAAAGCCGATAAACTAACGGATATATATTCCGCCAATAAATTCGTCCACATAGCTCACTCCTTATCGCAACAGCATTTGCAAAGACGCAATCAAGTGCTGTTTTACAAACTGCGGTTCAATAATCGCGTCGATATAACCGTCTTTTGCTGCGTGTACGGGATCGGAATTTTCGTCCGCATAGCGCGCCGCAAGAACGGCTTTGTCCGCTTTTTCGTCACCAAGCTCGATTTGCGCGCCTGCGACGCTGTCAAACAACGCGATCTTTGCGTTTGCAAAAGCACACGCATAATCAAAGCCAACCGACTTGGAAGCAAAAAGCGAATAACCAAGCCCGATTGCTTTTTTATAAACGACGGAAATCTTCGGCGAATCCAACGAATCGAATATTTGCAAATACTCCGCCGCTTCTTTCATTACCCGACTATTATTAACGCACGTACAAGGACAAACGCCTTTTACGTCGCCAAAAACAACGAACGGTAACTGGAAGGCATACGCAAGCGATGCAAAAATTTTCAGCTTTGCAAATTTTCCTGCGCTTAATTCCACCCCTTCTTCCGCGCCGTCGAATACAACCGCCGCAACTGCGATACCGCCAATACGGCCTAAAACCGTTTTAACGTCGCTTTCACACGTCGCCCAAAGTTCTTCTTTTTCTTCAAAGATACTCATAAGCGTATCCGTTGTTACCGCTTGATTGAGTGCAGGAACGGATTCGTTCAGCTCCGCATCCACCATACTCACGTTCAACAGCTTGGTGATGGATTGGATTTTTGCGCGAATCTGACTAACGTCGTCAACTTCAAATGCGGGAATACCCGTTTTCGTCAAAGCTTTCGCATTGCCAATTTCTTCTTTGGTAACGTTTTTCCCTGCTTTTGCTGAGATTACGAACGGGCTATTCACAGCCAAAACACTCTTATCTTTGATAAAGAACGTGAAATCTGCAATCGCAGCAAGCATTGCACTCGAGCCGTACACTTCACCGTCGATCACGGCGTATTGCGCAACGAGTCCGCTCAAACGGGTGGCTTTCAAAAGCAAGTTTCCAAGCCCTTCCAAAACGGTTACACCTTCTCCCACTTGTACCCCGCGCGTATTTAATACGTACACAACGGGCGTAGCATTCTTTTCAGCAAGTTCAAGGCATTTTGCAATCTTATCACAATTTGCTTTGGACATACCGCCGCTACATACGCTGAAATTCTGCGCAACGATATAAAACGGATAATCGGCAATCGTGGCAAAGCCCGTTACAACGCCTTCACCCTCTGCTTGTTCCCCGTAAAAATCGTTTTTAGAAAAACTAAATGCGGAAAGCTCCACAAAGCTCTTTTCGTCCACCAATGCATTGATGCGCGCACGAATTTCTTTGCCTGCTTCCGTTATTTTTGCTTTCCTTTCTTGCAGTAATTGAATTTTATCCATATTGCTCCTCCAAGAAATTTTGCGTCTAAAAATAAGAAAATTCTTACTTTTTTGACGACTTTCTACCAAATACCATTATAGCGCAAACAATTTAAAATTGCAAGTGAATGAACGTATAAAATTTTATTTTTTCACAAAAAAACGACAACCGTGTTTTTCTTGGACAAGAAAATGCATATTTTCGATAATAAAGCACGATTAAATTGAAAAAATTGTTCATTATAAATAAAAAAGCATCTCTTCTTCAAAGTATGTGAAAAGATGCATTAATTTATCCGTTATTTCTTTTTGCGAAATATTTTAAAACGTTTTGAAAGTACGTTTTGTATTTTATCAAAATTACGGTGTATATATATAAAGGCAACCACAATCGAGGCGATCAAAGCACACCATATCGTGATCCCCCACCACGTGTTAAAGGGAATAAAATTGATGGAATAGCAAGTCGCGGTGATCGCAAGTACGCGGGAAACGACGATCATAACGGTAAAATACCCAAAACGCATCGAAGAAAGACCTGCTATAAAGCATAAGATATCATCAGGAAAAACGGGCAATAGAAACATTAAAGTCAAAACAAGATTATCTTTGCCTTTGAGTTTTTTTTGCCATTTTTCAAGCGTTTCTTCCCCTACCATCCACGAAACGGCTTTATTGCCCAATTTTCGACCGATAAAAAATGCGGTAAGCGAACCTAATAATATCCCAATCAAAGAATAAATCGTTGTCCCCAGCGGTCCAAACAACGCAACGCCAGCCACCGTGCTGACAATGCTTGGAATGGGTAATACGACCACTTGTAAATATTGCAACAACACGTAAAACACGGGCATCCAAGCACCTGCGTTTTCCAAATACGCTTGTAAGCTTGCGGGATCTTTTATAACATTGAAAAAGCCTGTTTTTTGTAATGCAAAGCACAAAACCAAACAAAAAAACAAAAGAACATATAAAATAAAAATCGCTTTAAAAGCTCTTTCTTTACCACGATAATACAACCATACGCAAAAGACAAACAAAGCGATAATCAATATACCACTTGATATGGATAACAAGAAAGCATTTTTCATAAAAAATGCGTTTATAGAAGCGTATAAACAAAGCGTTGCGAAAACAATGCAACCAGCGGAAACGCACAAAAGTATAAACGCAAGCGGCATAATACCCTTTGCACCTTTTTCGCGTTGCTTTTGCTCTTTATCCATCTCGCCCCCTTGAACGTGTCTTCCTTATAATATTATAGTATGGGCTTTTTTATGAAGATTAACGTTTGATTGCAGATAAATTTTCTCTAAGATTGGCAACGGCTTCTCGGGCAAGCTCGTCACAACGGTTGTTTAACGCATTGTCCGCGTGCCCTGCCACTTTATGAAAGGTTACTTGGTGCTCTGTCGTTAAGGCGTACAGCTTTTCCCATAAATCTACGTTTAACACCGCTTTGCCGTCCGCTTTCTTCCAACCGTTTTTTCTCCAACCGTAAATCCAACCGTTTAAAAAAGCGTTCACCGTATACGCAGAATCGCTATACACGTCCACTTTACATGGATATTTTAGGCGTTCTAACCCTATGATTACCGCCATAAGCTCCATACGGTTATTCGTCGTATCTTCTTCCGCCCCACTGTATTCGCGCTTGATATCCCCATAGATAAGTATACCGCCATAACCGCCAAGCCCAGGGTTTCCCGAACACGCTCCGTCTGTGTATAAGGTTACTTCTTTCATTGTTCCCTCTTTTCGTAATAAAATAAGTGCGCCCCAAAAGTTTCCTTTTGGGGCGCATAGCCTTGGCAGGGGAGACGCGATTCGAACACGCAACCTACGGTTTTGGAGACCGCTACTCTACCGTTGAGCCACTCCCCTAACAACGTAGCTATTATATAACAAAAAAAAGCATTTGTCAAATATTTTAAGGGGAATAGAGCGGGATTTTTACAAAAAGATAAAAATTTCCAATGATATTTACGTCGGAAAAGAAAAAGCGTGGAGAAAGTTTAAAAATTTTTATAAAAGGCACATTTTTAACTTGACATTTCCATTATTTTTCACTATAATGTCATAGTAAAGTTTAATGCTGCTATGGCTCAGTCGGTAGAGCGCGTCCTTGGTAAGGACGAGGTCGGCGGTTCAAATCCGCCTAGTAGCTCCAAATATAAAATC
Organism: Candidatus Scatosoma sp.; assembly: GCA_045655705.1. GTDB lineage: Bacteria > Bacillota > Clostridia > Christensenellales > Borkfalkiaceae > Scatosoma. Next base: position 28,620 of record JAZOPU010000119.1, on the reverse strand, counting down.
GCTGAAAGTCTTTATTTTCAAGACATTCAGCGATTTTTGTTATTAAACTCAAATAGATAATTTATTTAAGAATTTCCTCAATGATTGCGCTCATTTGCTCAAACTGTGCTTCCATTTCCGCGGCAAGTTGAATTTGCGTACGACAACGAACAAGGTTATGGTCTTCGTATTTGGTTGCAAAATACGTATCCCCCGACAGATAATCGGTCAAAAAGCGCATACCGCATTCAATCGTCATCAAATACGAGCCATAGGGAAGCAATTCCGCTTCACGTTTGGTGATACTGTCTTTCACCGCGCCGCAATATCCTTCCGCATACGCTTTGAAAAGATTGATATCAAAATGCACTTTGCTTAAATCCTTTTCATCTTCTGCCGCCGTGGACGCACCAAAACGAATAGAATCGCCAAAGTCAAACAGCATAGAACCGGGCATAATCGTGTCAAGGTCGATAACCGCACGCGCTTCGCCTGTTTTATCATCCATAAGGATATTGTTGAGTTTCGTATCGTTATGCGTTACACGCAAAGGCAACGAACCGTCTTTTAATCCCTGCATTGCAATCCCATAAGTATTTTCGTGGGAAAGCACGAACTCGATTTCTTTTTGACAATCTTTCGCTCGATTAAATTCGTCTTTTTCAAGCGCCGCTTTAAAATTCGCAAAACGGTTGGGCGTGTCGTGGAAACGAGCGATCGTTTCCGTGAGCTTGGACGCATCAAACTGAGCAAGATAGTTTTGGAATTCGCCAAACGCCTTACCTGAATTGCGGAAAACGTTGATATCGCTTGCCGTTTGATAGGTTACGGTGTTTTCAATAAAATCGTATACGCGATAGCAATCTGCGCCTTTTAAGAACGGTTTATTATCTTTCGTGGGAACAACGCTCAACGTTTCGATACCACGCGCCTTTAAATGCTCCGTAACACCGCAAATATTTGCCATTAAAGAATCGGGATCGGGGAACACGCGCGTGTTCATTTTTTGCATAATATAACGCTTTTTCGTGGTGGTGACAAGCAAAGTCAAATTGATATGTCCTTCGCCGTAGGGGCAAATTTCTTGCACCTGACCTTGCAAATCAAACTGTTCCGCAACACTGCCGTATTCTTTCATATAATCCATAATAGTCCTCCTGCACGCTTTCGCGCGTTTACTTATACAATTATTATACTTTATTTAAGAAAAATTGCAATAGAAATTATTTCACTTTTTTATGTTATTCTTTCGCTGTTTATTTTTTATTAAAAATCAAACAATTTTTTTTGAAAAACTATTTACAAATGCAAAAGTATTTGTTATAATAAAGCTATGGAAACGGAAAAGAAAAAATTTTATATGCACAAGATCTCCAATCTTTTAAACATTCAAAAGATTGTAACGATCCACTATCAAGCGTTAGAAAGAAACTACGTTTTTCCCGAAGAAACACACGATTTCTGGGAGATTAACTACGCGGATAAAGAAGATATCACGGTGGGACTTGGAGAGGAAAAGATCAAGCTCAAACAGGGCGAGATTGTTTTTATCAAGCCCAATCAACCGCACTACGTGGAAAGCGGGGATAAAGAGCCCAACCTTTTTATCATTTCTTTCACCTGCCGTTCCCCGTCCATGCAATTTTTTTGTGATAAAAAATACGAGTTACCCGAAAAGTTTCGTTTTTTATTGCAAAATATTATGTCGGAAGCCACGGAAACGTTTAATTTGCCTGAATTTGACCCCAATTTAACGGAGCTTAAACTCAAAGACAATCCCAATTTAGGCGGTGAGCAAATTATTAAGAACTCACTTGAAACGTTGCTTATTTACCTTTTGCGTCATGCACAAAAAAAGGATTTTTCCCAAGAATTTTTTGTTTCCAAAATCGCCGATTCCACCGAGCTTCAAGACGAGATCGTACGAATTCTAAAAAAACGGGTATACGATAAATTCCGATTAGAAGATTTGCGCGAAGAACTGCACTATGGCACGACACAGCTTTGTACGTTTTTTAGAAAAAAGACGGGTATGACCATTTATCAAACGTATTTAAAGCTAAAAATCGACGAAGCCAAAAAACTCATACGAAAAAACTTCTCCTTTGCGGAGATTGCAGACAAGCTGTGTTTTGACAGCGTTTCCACTTTCACGTTCGTATTTAAAAAACACGTATCCATGACTCCCAGCGAATATAGAAGCAGTATCAAATAACGATTAAACCGCACCCCACGGGTGCGGTTTTGCTTATCAATCGTTCTCACAACGTTCAATCGAACAAATAAAAGGATTTTCGGAAATAATTTCATTTAGCCGTGTTGAAGAAAATTCTTTGTCCGTGTTCAGCGTTGCGCTATACACAACTTGATCTTCTCCCCTTTTCAGTACCAAATGATTAAACCTATCCGTACCGAAAATCTCTTTAATTTTCAAATTCTCATCGCCCGTATGTATGAACTCAATTTTTACCGAATAGTAGCGTTTTGAGTGAAAAATTTTAAGATTTGCATGAAAAACACATTGTACGATAATAAGCAGTGCGGTTGTGCCGATTGCAAGATAGAAAAGTCCTGCCCCGCAAGCCATACCCACGCCCGCGGACGTCCAAATTCCCGCCGCCGTGGTAAGACCTTTGACTTCGTGTTGTTTATACACAATCATACCCGCGCCAAGGAAACCGATACCCGTAACGATTTGCGCGGCGATACGCCCAGGATCGCCGTTACCGATATTCGTGGAAATAATCGTCATAAGCGCCGAACCAACGCATACGATCGTGTGCGTACGGATACCTGCTTCTTTGAAACGGAGTTTTCTTTCAAACCCGATAGCAAAACCAAGCAAAACCGAAAGCAAAAGCCCCGGCATCATCCAAAGCTGTCTAATAAATTCTTCCATTTTCCTTACTCCTTATATTATAATTTACTAAATCAAATCTTTCACCGATTCAAACACGAACGTCGGTGTGTCGCTAGGGGTTGCTTTTGCGATATCGTCAAGGGTAGCTTCCCCTGTCAACACGCAAATGGTATCCACGCCCGCGTTCACACCCGAAGCGATATCCGTATACAATCTATCCCCGATCACCACGACGTCTTGTTTCTCATAGCCAAACTTTTTCATAAGTTCAAAAATCATCGTCGGTTCAGGCTTGCCGATAAATATCGGTTTTTTCCCCGTTGCGTATTCAATCCCTACGCACATAGACCCGCAATCGGGAATCGCGCCAAAATCCACGGGACAAACCCAATCAGGGTTGGTTGCATAGTAGGGAATATTGTTTTTCGTGAGCATTTTGCAGGTCGTCCGCAGTTTTTCGCCCGTAAGCTCGGGGTCGAACGCAACGAGCACAGCCGCAGCGTTTTCGGTATATTTTTGCGTTACGCGAAAACCGCCCGACTTTAACTCTTTTATAAACGATTTCGTGCCCTGTGCATACAACAGGGCATCGCCAATTTTTTCTTTTAAAATCATCATCGCCGCTTGTGCGGAAGTGAAAAAGTTTTCTTCACTCACTTCTTTAATTCCAAGACGATGTAATTTTTTCACGTAGTCTTTTACCGATTTTGAAGGGTTGTTGGTGATAAACGCATATCTCCCCCCGCTATTTTTGATCTTTGCTAATAATTCGATCACGCCGTCAAAAAGATCGTTTTCACGATAGATCGTGCCGTCCATATCAAAAAGAAACAATTTCTTTTTCGTCAGTACGTCGGCGTTTTTTCCAAAATAATCTTTCATTCTATCTCCAATGCAATTATATATGCTATATCATAGCATATATTTTTAAATTTTTCAAGCGTTTCCTGCCACAATTAAGTTGGCGTCTTCGGAAATATTTTCAACCAACACGTCGCCGATTTTCACGGGTAATGCACAGGTCGTTTGATTGATTTTTTGCATAACGGTGAATATTTCACTCTTTTTAACGGGTTTATCCGTTTTTACGGGTATCATTTCCCCGCTTTTTGCCCTAACGGTAGAAGTTACGACGCGTTTAGGGCATACTACTTCGTTTTCCGCATACATTTTTCCGCGCGGGCAAGAATTGCCTTTTACCAAGACGACTTTTCCTTCTTCTAACGTGACTTCCACTTCACAGCCGATCGGACATTCGATACAAGTAAGCGTTTTAATCATAACGATTCCTCCTCTACCACTACTTCTATTGCCCCGTTCACCGTGGCAATTTTTGCTTCCGTTAATAACAACGTTTCCATTTCACCTGGAACAACGATTTTCTTCTTGCGTTCCAAAAGCACCTCGTCTCCGCATTTTGCAACGATTTTACAGTTACGGAAGGTATTGGTAACACGGAAGAACAGCTTCACGTGTCCGTTTTCGTTTTTATCTATTTTTTGCGGTACGACGTAGCCCACGTTTTTACCGTTTACAACGTCTACGCTATCGCGCTCCTTTGCGCCTTCCTGCACGTATTTTGCCGCACAAGCCCCTGCAAGCTCGGATTCTTCGGATACGAAATCGACGAGATCGTGCACCTGTAAAACGTTACCGCAAGCAAAGATACCGCTTGTGAGCGTTTCGCGGTTTTGATACACGATCGCACCGCGCGTGCGGGGAGATAAGGGCACTCCTGCACCTTTCGTCAGCTCGTTTTCAGGGATAAGCCCAACCGAGAATAAAACGGTATCGCAATCAAAGTGCATTTCCGTGCCTGGGATAGGCTTTTTATTCGCGTCCACTTCGGACACGACAACGCCCGTTACGCGTCCTTCACCTTCAATTTTCGTGATGGTGTGATTGAGATAAAGAGGAATATCAAAATCGTCCAAGCACTGCGCAATATTACGTTTCAAGCCACTGGAATAAGGCATGATTTCACAAACGGCGTGTACCTTTGCGCCCTCCAAAGTCATACGCCTTGCCATAATCAAGCCGATATCCCCCGAACCGAGAATAACAACGCTTTTCCCGGGCATATAGCCTTTTATATTCACGTATTTTTGCGCAGTACCTGCCGAATATACACCCGCAGGTCTGCTACCTGCCACGTTCAATGCGCCACGGCTTCTTTCACGACAGCCCATGGCTAAAATAACCGCTTTTGCCTGAACGGTAAATACACCGTATTCTTCGTTCATTGCCGTTACGATTTTATCGTTTGAAAGAGCGAGCACCGTTGTTTCTTTCATAACGTCGATATCCCTTGCAAGCACTTCGTCAACGAAACGTGCGGCATATTCAGGACCAGCTAAACTTTCCTTAAAGCGCGTTAATCCAAAGCCGTTATGTATACATTGATTGAGTATACCCCCAAGTCTTGCTTCTCTTTCTAAAATAAGAATATCTTTCACTCCGCTTTCATACGCGGAAACCGCCGCGGCGAGCCCCGCAGGACCACCGCCTATAATCACGATATCATACGTTTGTTTCATTTGCTTACCCCCATAACGAGCGCAGAGCCCGCACCGTTTTTCGTTACTTCTTCAAATGGTATACCAAGTTCTCTTGCAATAATCTCCGCCACGTGCGGTTGACAAAATCCGCCTTGGCATCTACCCATTCCCGCTCTCGTTCTACGCTTTACCGCGTCCACGTTTTTAGCGGGCGGGTTTTCGCGAACGGCGCGCACGATTTCGCCTTCGGTAATTTGTTCGCAACGGCAAACAATCTTTCCGTATGCGGGATCTTTTGCTATCACCGCATTCTTTTCTTCTATGGAAAGATCCTTAAAATACGCTTCGCTTTTGCGAATACCGTTAAAGTTTTCGTTCTTTTCAAGATTGATTATATTTCCAACCAGCTCTTCCGTAACGAATTTTGCAATCGCGGGTGCGGAAGTAAGTCCGGGCGATTCTACCCCTGCACAATGGATCAAGCCTTTGACCGTTTTGCTTTCTTCGATAATAAAATCGTGGCGCGTGCAGTATGCGCGAACGCCTGCAAACGAAGTGATCGTATTGAAAAGAGGCGGATTTTTCACCATTTTATTCACTTTTTCAATGACAAACGAAAGCCCTTGCGCCGTCGTGTTTGTGGAAGCTTCGTCCATTTCTTCCGACGTAGGTCCAAGCAAGATATTATGATCTGCCGTTTGCGTAACTAAAATACCTTTGCCTGCTTTCGTAGGCGTGAAGAAAAGCGTGTGTGAAACAAAATCACCGCTTTCTCTATCCAGCAAAATATATTCGCCCTTTCTTGCACGGACGTCCACGTCGTTATCTCCTGCAATCTTGGCAATCTTTCCGCTTGCAAGCCCTGCACAGTTGATAACGATTTTGCCCACAACGCTATCGCCAAGCGCGGAAGTAACGATAAATTCGTCCGCTTGCTTTTGGATTTTTACTACTTCAAAATCAGTAAAAAGTTTAGCACCGTTATCCATCGCGTTGCCGATTGCCGCAATCGTCAAGCCGTAAGGGCAAACGATACCGCCCGTTTTTGCGTGCAACGCGCCCACCGCTTCGTCGGAAATATTCGGCTCGATCGCGCGAAGTGTTTCCTTATCGATAATTTCCATATCCAAAACGCCGTTTTCTTCTCCGCGCGCTTTTAAAGAGAGTAGCGTTTGCATTTCTTCTTCGGAAAACGCAACGACGAGTGAGCCGTTATTTTCATACTTCACGCCAAGCTCTTTCGTGTAGTTTTCCATCATTTGATTACCCAAAACGTTAAATTTTGCCTTTAACGTGCCGGGCACTGCGTCAAAACCCGCGTGTACAATACCGCTGTTGGCTTTGCTTTGTCCCATACAAACGTCGTTTTCCTTTTCCAAAAGACAAGCTTGCAACCGATACTTTGTAAGCTCTCTTAAAAGCGTACCCCCGATTACACCCCCGCCGATTACGATTACGTCAAACTTTTGCATTTTTATCCTTCCTTTTTTCCTTAAAAAACTTGACAAGGTCTTTTTTCTTTATTATAATATAAATAAGCAAATTAGCAAAGTGAATTTACAAAATTTGCAATTATGAAAACAAAAAGGATAATTTTGCGGAAAATGACCGCTCATTTTTTGCAAAACGAGCAAAAGCAATGAAAGAAAATCAAGAAAAAGAAATCCTGGAAATTTTACAAAACACGCAGTATGCAACGATTGAAGAGCTTGCGGAAAAATTATACGTAAGTCCGTCCACGGTGCGTAGAAAATTAAATCTTTTGCAAAAGAAAGGTTTGGTAACGCGTACGCACGGCGGTGCACAACTCAACGATGATAATAATTTCTTCCCCAGCTTTACTTTTCGCGTGCACGAAAACAGTTTTGAAAAGAAAAAAATGGCACTCGCCGCCATTAAGCTGATTAAGAACGGGGATTTAATTTTTCTTGACGGCACGACTTCCGCATTTTTTATCGCGGAATATCTTTCCGAGTTTAAAAACATTCGCGTAATCACCAACGGTGTGGACACGCTTTCTTTGCTCGCCAAAAATAATATCGCCGCCTATTCTACGGGCGGGTGCATTCAAGAAATTAACCGTTCGGTGCTCGTTGGGCACTATGCGGAAGAAATGATCAAAAACTTCCACGCGGATATCGCCTTTTTCTCCGCACGCTCGGTAGACGACAACGGCGAAATTTACGACTGCTTTGAAGAAGAAAACGTGATTAGAAAAGCTATGATCAAGCACGCCACGAAAAAAGTCTTCCTTTGCGACAGTACGAAATTTGGAAAAACTTCCCTATTCCATCTTTGTTCACTCAACGACGTGGATTATATCGTAAGTAACCACACCATTCCAAATACCGTTAAAGTGGAAAAGCTTCCGCAAATCATAACCGAATAAAAAATTCCGTCGAGCACTCGCTCGGCGGAATTTTTTATTCTTTAAATTGATAGCGATAAAGTTCCGCATATAAACCGCCCGATTTAACGAGCTGTTCGTGCGTGCCACGCTCGGTGATTTTTCCGTCCGTCAACACAAGAATTTCGTCGGCATTTTTCACGGTGGAAAGCCTGTGCGCAACAACGAGCGTCGTTCTGCCTTTGGCAAGCTTTGAAAGCGCGCTTTGGATTTGCATTTCCGTCATATTATCGAGAGCACTCGTCGCCTCGTCTAAAATAAGTATCGGGGGATTTTTCAAAAAGGCGCGGGCAATAGAAACGCGTTGTTTTTGTCCTCCCGAAAGCTTGACGCCCCGTTCGCCCACTTCCGTGTCATAGCCGTTTGGAAGCGTACAAACGAAATCGTGGATATTCGCACGTTTTGCGGCAAGCAGCATATCTTCTTCCGTTTTATCGGGCGAGCCGTACATGATATTATCCCGTATACTCCCCGAAAACAAAAACACGTCCTGTTGCACCACGGCGATTTTTTCACGCAAGGTCGTGGAAGCTACGTCGTTGATATCCACCCCGCCAATCGAAATCCTACCGCTATCCCGCAAATAAAATCTCGGGAGCAAATGACAAATGGTTGTTTTTCCACCGCCCGAAGCCCCGACGAGTGCAATCGTCTTGCCTTTTTTAACCGTGAATGAAACGCCGTTTAAAACGTCGCCCGTTCCTTCGTCTTTTTGTTTCTTATAGGCAAAATTGACGTTTTCAAAGACAATATCGCCGTCCAAATCCGTTTCAACGGGTACGCTCGGCTCATATTCCGACGGCGTGTCCATAAGCTCGCAAAAGCGTTTAAAACCCGTCATACCGTCTTGGATTTGCTCAAAGAGCGACACGATCGTGCGAATGGGTGTAAGTAGCATTGTGATATATAGAATATATGCTGTGAAATCGGGAGCGGTTATTTTCCCAAAAAAGAACAACAGCCCACCCGAAACCAACGCAAGCAAATACAAAAAATCGTTAAACGCCCCCATTCCTGCGTGAAAACCGCCCATCGCGCGATACGCCTGTTTCCTTGCCTGCTTGAATTGCTCGTTCACACCATCAAACTTTTCCCATTCTTTTACTTGTGCGTTATACGCTTTGGTAACGCGTACACCGGAAACGGACGATTCAATTTCCGCATTCAGCACCGCCACTTTTTTGCGCGATTCGTCGAACGCGTGATTCATTTTTCCACGCGCTTTTGCCGCAAAAAAGATCATAAACGGAATATAACACAATACGATCAGCGACAGCCACGCATTGATCAGCGAAAGCAACACGAGTGCACCGATAATGGAAATAAACGAATTGAATAAATCTTCGGGCGCGTGGTGCGCAAGCTCGGACACTTCAAAAAGATCGTTGACGATTCTTGACATCACGTTCCCCGTTTTATTTTCGTCGAAAAAGGCATAGGACAAGGTTTCCACGTGGCGAAATAAATCCCGTCGCATATCCCCTTGAATCCGCACGCCTAAAACGTGTCCCCAATACCCTACGATAAAGGTCAAAACGCATTTTAACGCGTAAATTCCCGCAAGCACGATTGCCCAAGTGAGCAATAATTGCAAATTGCCGTTGGGAACGTAATCGTTCATAATATTGCGCGCAATCATTGGATAGAACATATTGCAAACGGATATCGCAAACGAGCAAATCAGGTCGGTTATGAACATTTTCTTGTGCGGTTTGTAATATTTAAAAAATCTTCTTACGTTTTTCATTCGTGTTACCTGTTATAAAATTTCTAATAATCTTTGTTTTATTTCCTTGCTCATACCGCAAAGCTGTACTTGTAATTTATAATCGGACAGAGTTTTCGCTTCTAAAAGCCTTGTATACGCCAAAGCTTTGCCTTCGTTATCCCCTTCCGCGTGGAGCAGTATGCCTTTTGCCCGAACGAGCAGTTTTTCTATTAAGCTACGTTTTTTAAAGGTTACGCAAATCTCATACCGCTTTTCCGCTTGAAAGGGAATTTCCACCGTAACGTGGTCGCAAAGCTTTTCCTTTACCTGTGTTTTCTTGCCGTCTATAAAAACACAAACTTCTCCGTCGTCGATATTTTTGAAAGATATCTTTAAAACGCGCTCGGGCGGACAAACAGTTAAATCTCCACGGCAATCCACCGTTAGTTTTTGCGTGCCCACTTCCCCGTTTTCGTTATATAAAGACACAAAATGCGTAAAAAATTCTCTTTTATCTTTTCCGTCTTCGTATAAGGTAAATTCCCCGTTTCCGTTATACACCCAAACGTCCAAAAGCGTGGGATTTGCGCAAGAATTCCCCCTATCGCCTGAAAAAGGCAAAATTGCACCGCTTTTTGCCAAAACGGGAATACTTTCCAAATCGCGTTGCATTTCAAAGCTTTTATCCTTTAACACGGTGTATTCATCGCCCGTGAAAATATCCGTCCAAGTACCAGCAGGCAACCAAGCTTTCGTTTTCGCAAATCCATTTTGCATAGGCGTTGTAATGGGTGCAACCAACAACTGACCGCCAAAGAGATACTCGTTTGGCATTTCGTAGGCAATCGGCGTATCCCACTCGTAGTATAACGGCTCAATAAGGGCAATCCCTTCCGTGTGCGTGCGGTGGGCGCAGGTATATAAAAACGGAATCAGCTTATGGCGCAAACGCAACCATTCCATGGCGATTTTTCCGCGTCCGTTGCCATACGCCCAAGGCTCTTTCGTGGTCACGGCGGCATCACTCGAATGCAAACGATTGATAGGCGAAAATACTCCAAACTGAATATGGCGCACGTATAGCTCCCCGCTTACGTTTCCAAACATATGCCCGCCGATATCGTGACTCCAAAAGGTGTAGCCGATATTGCTCGCCGTCGCTGTGAAATAGGGTAAATAATCAAGCGTTTCCCAAGAAATCAGCGTATCGCCCGAAAATCCGATCGGATACCTGTGCGAGCCAACGCCTGCGTATCTAGACAAAATAAGCGGTTGCCCGTGGTTTCTGGCGTGGTCTAAAAAGTGATAGTGATTGAGCGCCCAAAGCGGATCAAAACCGTCTATTCCCGACTGCGTGCCCTGTTGCCAATCAATCCACCAAAAATCCACGCCGTCGCACTCGTAGGGTTTATGCAAAATATCAAAATACGCGTTGACAAAATCAGGGTTGGCGATATCAAACGCAATCAATCCCCCGCTTTTATCGTCTAACCCAAGCGCTTGTGCCATTTTTGGATACGCTTCTTCAAACCAGCGTATCCCTTCGGCGGGGTGTAAATTGAGCGTAACGCGCAGTCCCCTGTTTTTTAACTCCCGCAAAAAAGCTTTATAATCGGGAAACAACCGTTTGTTCCAAGTATATCCCGTCCAACCGCTATTCCCGCCGTAAAAGGAAGTGTTTCTACCCTTTTTCGTAATTTCAAAATCTTCGTCGAGCGTTTTGGAATAATGCCAATCCATATCCACGGTGGCAACGGTGAGCGGTACGTCGTTATCTTGGAATTTCTCCATCAACCGCAAATATTCTTTATCTGAATAATCGTGGTATCTGCTCCACCAATTCCCAAAGGCGAACCTTGGAATAAGCGGAGAACTTCCCGTCAAAGAATATAACACGCGCAATGCGCCCCTATAATCATTCCCGAATGCAAACACGTATTCGTCGCTACCATTCGCTTTTTTGCCCGTGAACGTACCGTCTTTTGCCAGCGAAAGAGAATTGCTATCATCAAGCACAGCCACGCCCGTGCGAGAACATACGCCGTATTCTAATGGCAGTTCGTCGCTGGCGTTTTCAGGAAGTTTGAGCCAAGAAAAAGGCACGATTTTATTTCCGTTACAACCATCAAGCGTTCGGCTTGTGCCCAGCAAATTCCCAGCGTTGGAAATTTCTCGTTCCACGTCGTCGAATAGACAAATACGGCAATCCTTGCGTTTGGGTTTTAAAACGAGCGTGCAAGCGTTGGTTTTAATCACGGCGATATCGCCACGAACAGTTAGCGCGTATTTTACGGCAGGCATATTACGATACCAAACGCATTGCGTTGCTTCGTCGCGAAACACGCCCTTTTCACTGCGTTCTATGCGAAAAAGTCTATCAAAGAGCACGCTCACGCGGTAACAATTCCATACAACGACGTTTTTTTCGTCGGCTTTTGCTTTGGTGGGTACGATCAAACTTGTATTTAACATATATCGTGTCCCTATGTTTTTAGTATAGCACAAACAAAGAAAATATACAAACGATTTTTACTCTCGCATATAAATTTCCACCCGCCAAAGGCAGGTGGAATACGTTTAGTTACAGAAAAAATCCGACGAATCCGCGGCGTTGGGCTTACGACCTACGCAGGTGTTATCCTGTCTGCGGTTGCGAAGCTCGGGCACGGGACTTTGCGCCACTTGATATCGATAATCCGCACCGCGACGACGAATAAAGTTCTCTATCACGCAATGCGACGGTACGATATCCGTGGAAGGATTGATAATTTCCTGATACGCGAAAAAGTCCGCGTCTTTGGGTAAATCTTTGACTTTTTTATACTCTTCCCGATCGGAGGTATATTGCACGGTATCCCCAAGGATTTTACGCACGTAATCGATATTTTCGTGCAAGCAAATGGGCGCGGGGAAATCACCGCAAGGAATAACTTCTTGCCAATGCTTATTTTCGTATTTTTGCAAAAGCTCCGCCGCTTTATGCAACTGCGCAATTTCAAATTCAAGGTTTTCTTCCCAAAACTTCCGAATGCGTGCGTCCGTTTCCGTTTTGTAGCACGACCAATACAAATAACATTCGCAATATTCGTGCCAAAGCAACATTTCAAGCCAAGTTGCGTTGGGATCCATAAGCGATTCGTATTGCGTTACGTGTTCTTCTTCTACAAGTGCGATCTCTTGATAAAGCTTGCGCCCCATATCCGAACAAGCAAAGTTGGTTACGTTCATATAATAATTCATTGTTTGCTGTTCGGCTGCGGTGATAATCATTGTAGAAAGCACCGTTTGCACTTCCGATTTTTTGGCGTTGATGCACTTTTTCACGTTATCCTTGGGATATCTATGATGCGCAATCGTAGGTCTGCCGGGCATAATTTCCGTGTATCGTCCAACCAGCCATTCCGCGTATACCCCTTGTTCCATTTCCAATAAATTAGCATAGCGGTACAAATGATCAAAGTCTTCTAAAAGTGCGAAATCTAACGCCGTTTTCACGTTGCAATCCAGTTCACGCTTGGCAAGCTCTGCCGTTAAATCCACGGCAAGCTGTTCATAACCGATGGTATGTTCAAGCACCGTTTCGTTCATGGGTTTGAGCAATGAAATTTTCAGTTGCTGTTGCTTTTCGATCATACGCGTCAACGCAAGTTCACGGCGTAAATCGTTATTATCCGTATGCCGAGCAAATTGATGCGAAAACCAATTTGCTTCAAATTCCGTGCCATTCATTAAAATGATACGCGTTTTCGTGTAGGGATCCACTTCCCGTTTATCATAAGACTTTGGATACAACTCTTTCCAGTTTTGGAAGCTTTTTTCAAGCGCAATAGGCTTTTCATTAAATGGATTCATTGGACACACTCCTTTCGTTTTACTCACTACTCAAAGTATGCCCAATGCAAAATTTTTGATACAAAACCAGATTATAAATTATCTTTCGCTATCGAATACGCGCCGTACATTCCCGCTTGATTGCCAAGCTTTGCCCCCACGATTTTAAGCGGTACGATATCCATAGCGATATACGTTCTCTCGTCTACGGCTTTGCGAAGGGGTGCGAACAAAGCTTCGCCTTCGTTGGCAATCCCACCGCCAAGCACGATCGCTTCGGGGCGCAAAATATTCACAAAGTCCGCAATACCTTCGGATAGATAGCCTACGTATTGATTGATAACGCGCTGTGCCGTTTCGTCGCCCTGTGTTGCGGCTTCAAACGCCGTTCTTCCCCCAACGTTTTCTATTTTCCCGTCTACAAGCTCCCACATTTTACTGTGTAAATTTTCCACCATGGCGTGCCGTGTTTGCGATATGAGCGCGGTTGCCGAAGCGTATTTTTCATAACAACCGCGACGTCCGCACGCACAGGGAAGTCCGCCTTCGCGTATGGTGATATGCCCAAGCTCCGCACCCGCGCTTTGATATCCTTCAATGAGTTTTCCGTCAAACACGATCCCCCCGCCAACGCCTGTACCGAGCGTAAGCAAGATACTGCTTTGATATTGCGCCGTCGCGCCAAACCGAGCTTCTCCAAGCGCTGCCACGTTCGCGTCGTTTGCAACGTATACGGGTTTTTGAGTTAGATCAGAAAGCGTTTTTGCAAAGGGCACGTCCTGCCAATCAAAATTACTCCAACGCAAAATAACGCCTTTTCTACTATCCACCACCCCCGGTGCCCCGCAACCAATCGCCATAACAAGTGAAAAATCCATGCCCGCCTTTTTAGCAAGCGCAAAGGCAAGGCTTGCAAGCTTTTTCAGCGTGCCTTGAAAACCGTCCGCCTTGTTTGTATCCACTTTTTCACAGCAAATAAGTTCTCCGTCAAAGGAAAACAATCCGCCTTTCGCGCTCGTTCCGCCAAGATCAATGCCGACAATATACTTTTCCATAGCCTGCCCCGTACTTTTTTCTTTCATTATAACGAAAAATTCCCCGCGTGTCAATATGCGCAGGGAATTTGATAAATATTCAAATAATTTTTCGTAAGGATCGCAAAATTTACTTATTCACGGTCGGGAACTCGAACACGTCTACCGTCTTACGCGTTTTGTATTTACCGCGCGTGAAATCGGGACATTCCACGGGCGCGCTACCGTTTGCAATAGATTGCTCGGAAAGCGCTGTAACGCACATCCAAGTAACCGCGTCGTATACGTCGATGGGCATAGGCTTTTTCTCTTTCAAGCACTTGAAGAAATGTTTGAGCATGATAAAGTCCATACCGCCGTGCCCAGATTTAATTTGCTCTGCGGTAATCAAACGCCAATCGTCAGGCAAATACTCGTCGTAGTTCTTTTGCGTGAAGAACATATCTTTATAAGACGTGTGCTCGTGATCGATACTGCCGTCGTCAACGATTACGCTTTGCGTGGTTTGGCAATAGAAGCCTTTCGTTCCGCTTGCCGTAAGTCCGCGTTCGTATAAACGAGGCAAAGTCGTGTCGAGTTTTAAGAAAATCGTTTCACCGTTTTCACATTCGATCATCGTCGTCGTAACGTCGCCTTGTTTAAATTTTCTATCTCCCAAACGGTCTTTATATTTGGGATTATTCATTATGTATTCGTGCAAGCCCACTGCTTTTGAGGACATAGAAACAAGCTTTGTAAATCTATTTCCGCTCGTGATATTGAGAAGTTTAGCAATCGGTCCAAGCTCGTGCGTGGGATAGTTTTCGCAGTTGTGGTTGGTGTATTCTTCCAAGCGGTAGTGATGCGTGTCGATACCGCCCGAAATTTCTTCGCGAAGGTCATGGCAGTAATAGCCTTGGCAATAGGCAATCTCGCCCAAAACCCCGTTTCTTGCAAGCGAAGTTACAAGCGCTTCGTCCTTGTTATAACAGCAGTTTTCCATAAAGAATATCGGCGTGCCCGTTTCTTCGTAGCAATCGACAAGCTTCCAACAATCGTCGATATTATGCGTTCCGCCAACTTCCATGGCAACAGGAATACCCGCGCGCATACCTTCGAGCGCTACTTTTACGTGCATATCCCAGCTCGTGGAAATGATGATTGCGTCGATATCCGCGTTCATAACGTCTTTATAGTCCGTCGTTTGCATAGGCACGGGATAACCGTGCGCAACGATTTTTTCACTCGCCGCGTCTAAACGTTCTTGATAGCGATCGCAAATGACCGTAACGATAACGTCGTCGGAATTTTTCAAAACGTTGCCAAGCAAGCCGATGCTCCCATCAGTCATACCGTACGCCGCACCGCGCTGTCCTAAACCGATAAAACCAATTTTTAATTTGTCCATAGTTTCGTTCTCCTAATTGATTGTGGATATAGTTTAACACAAAAAAAATGGTAAGTCAAATATATTACGTTTAAATATTTTTCTTTTCCAAAAATTCTTCTAAAATACGCGCGGCGGTATAAACAAGTTCGGCGCACGGGCGTTTTTTATAGTATTCGTTCGTGCGTTTTTCCGCTTCCCCACCCACTTCTACATGTAAATTTGCACCCGTGAGCAATTCTCCACATATCAAGCTTCCGCACTCGTTTTTAAACGCCCCGCAAACTTCCTGCACTATCGAATACGTGTTCTTTTTCCCGTCTGCCGTAAGCTCGGCATCTCCAAAAATTGCTCCAATCACCGTTGCCATACCGCTTACTGCACCGCAAGTTAAACGCAGTCTGCCCATACCCCCGCCAAAAGGTTGCGTAATTTTTGCAATCATTTTTTCGTCTAAATCCATAAGATCCGCAAACGCGAGCGCAACCGCTTGAGAACAATTATAGCCCGCTTTAAAATATTCTTTTGCCCTTTTTGCTCTTGACATTTTCTTTTTCTCCTGTTATAATAGTACCTAAATATGGAAAAAATTTTTTATACAAAACGTAGCGCGTTCGCATCCAGCGAAGACGCGGTTAAAAAAATTTTACAAGATTATTTCGGGTATTCCAACCCGCAAATTTTACGAACGGAAAACGGAAAGCCCTATCTTGCCCAATCCACCCTGCCGTTATTTTTTTCTATATCCCATAGCGAAGACGCTCTTTTTATCGCTTTTTGCGACGAAAACGTGGGGCTGGACGTAGAAAAAAATAATCGCACCGTAAACTATTTGCCCATTATCCGCAAATTCCCCGAAATCGAACGGAAAAAAATCAAAAACACGCAAGATTTTTTACGGCATTTCACCGCTAAGGAAAGCGGTATTAAATGGTTAGGCGGAAAACTTTCACGCGATTTCTCCTCTTTACTTTTTATGGACGGGAAATTGTATTATAAAGACGTATCCTTGCCCGTTCAAATTTCTTTACGCGAATATAACGGCTTCTATCTTACCGTTTGCTCCGAAAAGGATTTTTCTCACGCAGAGATAGTTACATTATAGCACAACGATAAACAAAATACAAGAAAATAAAAGGATTTTTTCATTATGATTGGTGTAGTGATTGCAATGCAAAGCGAAGCGGATATACTTTTATCCGATATGAAAATCGAACGTTCCCTTGAAATTAGCGGAAAGCACGTATTCGTTGGCGAAGCGTATTCCAAAGAGATCGCATTATGCGTTTGCGGGGTTGGAAAAGTAAACGCCGCGCTTGGCACACAGCTTTTGATTAGCAAATTCGATGTGGACAAGCTCTTTAACTTTGGCGTTGCAGGTGGATTAAATGCGGACACGAAACTGTGCGAAGTATATCAAATCGGTGCAGCCGTACAGTTTGATTTTGACTTAACGCAACTCAACGGCACGAAAATCGGCACTTTAGACGAATACAGCGAAAATTATTTACAACTTTGTCATTTCAACGCCCCCTTTGCCGTAAGACAGCTCGGCACTTCCGATCGTTTCAACGACTCCCCCGTCGATTTTGCGCTTTTAACGCAAACGCTGAACGCGGATATTCGAGATATGGAAGGCGGTGCAATCGTGCAAGCAGCGCATGCAGCGAAACTGCCCGTGTTTTCCGTGAAAGCCATTTCCGACGTGGCAGGGAGCGGTAGCACTACGGAACAATTTTTAGTCAATAAAAGCAAAGCATTAGAAAATTTAAAAACCGCTTTGCCCGTGTTTTTTGAAGAATTATAACTACCAAGGTGAAAATATGATTGATTTAGGCGATTGGAACGAACGGCTTGCGCCGTTATTTTCCGATGAAAAATATAAAAAAATCCGTCAATTTTTGATCGAAGAATATAAAACGCATACCGTATACCCCGATATGTACGATTTATATAACTGTTTTCGCTATACCCCTTTTGCAAACGTGAAAACGGTAATTTTAGGGCAAGACCCTTATCACAACGAAGGACAAGCCCACGGGCTTTGCTTTTCCGTGCAAGACGGAATACAAAAACCACCGTCTTTGGAAAATATATTCAAAGAACTCAAAGCCGATATAGGCTGTGAACCGCCAAAAAGCGGAAATCTTAGCAAATGGGCAAAACAGGGCGTATTGCTTTTAAATACTGCGCTCACCGTTCGGGCGCATCAAGCAAATTCCCACGCAAAATGCGGTTGGGCTTGGTTTACGGACAACGTAATCAAGATTGTTTCCGAGCAAAAGGAGAACGTTGTTTTTATCCTTTGGGGCGGTAATGCACGAAGTAAAAAACCGCTTATCGACGGGTCTAAACACTTGATTTTAGAATGTGCGCACCCGTCCCCGCTTTCCGCGTATAACGGCTTTTTCGGCTGCAAACACTTCTCAAAAACAAACGAATTTCTTATAAAACACGGGATTACCCCGATCGATTGGGATTTGACGAAATAATTTAAGGAAGGCAATCGCCTTCCTTATCTTTTACAACAGTTTTGCGAGTATTTTCTTTAATGCATATTTACAATGCTCATAGGTAAGTCCGCCTTGGAAATACGCAGTGTACGGCTCTTTTACGGGCGCGTCGGCGGAAAGCTCGATACTCGCCCCTTCCACAAAACACCCTGCCGCCATAATCACTTTGCTATCGTACCCTGGCATATCCCAAGGCTCTAACGTTACGAAGCTATCCACAGGCGACGCTTCTTGCACCGATTGAATAAACGCGCATAACTGCTCCGCCGTGTCAAAGCGTATAGCTCTCGTGATATCCGCAGGCGTTTTGTCGAGCTTGGGAAAGTTTTCATATCCAAGCGTTTCCATACATTTCCCAATAAGCAAACTACCTTTGATTGCTTGATTCACAACGTGCGGGGCAAGGAAAAGACCTTGATAAAACAATCGATAGCCATAGGCGTAAGAACCGACTTCGTTCCCAATAGACGGCGCAGTTAATCTTCTCCCGATTTTGTCGATATATTCTTCTTTCCCTACGATATAACCACCCGTTGGCGCAAGTCCGCCACCGGGGTTTTTAATAAGCGAACCCACGCAAACGTCCGCACCCACTTGACACGGCTCGCGCATTTCTACAAATTCCCCATAGCAATTATCGCAAAAGATACAACCCTTAAAGCCAAGCGAACGGATAAACGAACAAATATCTTCTATTTCGTCGCAATTAAACGCGTCGCGCAGTTCATATCCGCGCGAACGCTGAATATAAATCATTTTCAGCGAATCGCCAAGTCGTTGGATATCCGCTTTTATGGTTTCTTTATCAAACTTGCCGTTTTCTAAAAGCTCCGTGCAATCAAAAGAAATACCAAAATCTTTTAACGATCCGTTCCCCTCGCCATATATCACTCCGCGAATGGTATCGTAGGGCATACCCGATACGCAAAGCACGGCGTCGCCCGTGCGGAGCACCCCAAAGAGCGCCACCGTAAGTGCGTGCGTACCGCTAAGCAGCGCAGGCGAAACAATCCCCGTTTCCGCACCAAGCGATTTTGCAAACACTTCGCCAAGCGCAACTCTTCCGTCGTCGCCATACCCATAACCCGTCGTCGCGTTAAAATGCCGCAACGCAATTGAATGGGCGTTAAACGCCTTCAACACTTTTTCTTGGTTGTACTCGCTAATCTTATCCGCAAGCTTAAATTTTTCCGCAAGCTCTTTTTCGCTTTTCTCAATCAATTCTTCTGCTGTCATATTTTCTCCATTATTATGCCATACATAGGTATTATGTGTGACATAACTCGTTTGTTTTAAAGGATTTTTAATACTTCGTCTATCATAATATCCCGCGGATTCAGGCAAATTCGGTTGTCCATTCGCTTAAAAAATGTTTCCTGACGTTTTGCATAGTTTCGCGTATTCTTTTTGATAAGTTCTTTAATTTCGTCTATGCTGTTGCCTGTTTCTAATCCTTCGACGATTTCTTTATAACCGATACCTTGCATACATTGCGACGTTTTTAAAACGCCACGGAAAATTAAACCCTGCACTTCTTGCAAAAGACCGCGTTCAAACATTTCGTCCACGCGCCTATTGATACGCTCATACAGCGTTTGTCTATCGTGCGCAATGGAAACTGCCACAAAATCAAAGCGCGGAATTTGCTTATCTTGTTGCATTGATTTTGGTTTTCCAGTCAGCTCGTAGATTTCCAACGCACGAATAACCCGTTTCACGTCGTTTTCGTGCAGTTTGTTTGCACTTTCTAAATCCACCTTTTGCAGTAATTCGTGCAAATATTTCCCGCCCTGTTCTTTGTATATTCGCTCGTATTTTTCACGAATTTCCGCGTTTGCGCCCACGTTTCCAAATTGACTTTTATATAAAAGCGCGTTCACGTAAAAACCCGTACCGCCGCAAACAACGGGCGTTTTCCCGCGAGATAACAAATCTTCTAAAATGGGCAACGCAGCTTTTTCATAATCACTTACGGAAAAGCTGTCAAAGGGCGAAACCACGTCGATCATGTGATGCTTTACGCCGTCCATTTCCGCTTCGTCGGGTTTTGCCGTGCCAATATTTAGGTCTTGATAGACAAGCATAGAATCCGCGGAAATAATTTCCGTTTGCAAGCGTTTTGCGCACTGCACAGCCAAAGCCGTTTTTCCCGAAGCCGTCGGGCCGCAAACGACGAGTACTTTTCCGCTCATACGATCCTCTTAAACATTTTTTCTATTTGTTTTTTCGTCATTTTTACAACGACGGGGCGCCCGTGCGGGCATTTCAAAGTCATATCGCCTTGCATTTTGGAAAGCAGTTCTTCCACTTCTTTGCGCGTGATATCCATACCGCCTTTCACCGCCGCTTTACAAGCCACGGAAGCGAGCTTGTCTTTTAAAATATCTTCTAATTTAATCGCGCGATAACCGTTTACGTCACTTAAAACTTCGTTGAAAAACTTATTTAAATCGATATCACGAAGATCTACGGGTATTTCATACACTTCAAAACCCGTTTCCCCCCAATCGCGCAATTTAAAGCCCATATCCCACAAATCGTCGATATGTTCACGAATAAACGTGGCCTCAAAAGCATTTAAACGGATTTGAAAGGGCACGAGCATAGGCTGGCGCGCCACTTCACGCGCTTGCATTTGCGCTTTTAAACTGTCAAAAATCAAGCGTTCGTGCGCCGCGTGTTGATCGATAATATACACGTCGTCGTTATATTCATACATCAAATACGTATTGAAAAGCTTTCCCGCGTATACGCACTCATCCACGGCAATCTTGCCCTGCTCGGCACGTTGTTTATCCAAACTTTCCAAATACAATTTATTTTCCGCAAAACGGTCGCGCATAGGCACGGTGTGCATTTCATAGTTGGGATCGTTAAATTCTAACATGACGGGATCATAGGGCGTATCGGGGAATTTTTCCAAAAGCTTTTCCGCGTTCTTTATGCGACGGGGCATAACGGACGGCGGTTGCATACTGCCACGCACGATTTGCGATTTGTCAAACTCGCCTATCTCCGACATAGGAATATAACCCTTTTTATTCTCGTTTAACACGTCTTTAAACAGCGCACGGTAAGAATTCATTTCTTTTTGCGCTTGTTCATAGGTCATAGTCGGCTCGGCAAACACCTGCTCGCCTTTTTGCTCTTTAAGAACTTCCGCGGCGGTTTCTTCTTGCGATAAAATGGACTCGGAAATACTTTTTATCGGCTCTATTTTCTTTTCAGGCTTTGGAACAACCGTTTGTGTTTCTTGCAGTTTTGGCATTTCTTCAACGTATTCCACCGCCTTCGCCGTACCGTCAAGCACGGAAGAAAGTACCGAATAAATACACCCGTATATCATTTGATTGTCCATAAAACGCACGTCCGTTTTATTGGGGTGCACGTTCACGTCCACGATTTCCGTCGGCATATCGATATGCAAAACGCAAAAAGGATATTGCCGTTTCATAAGATAATCTCGATACGCGCCCATAATTGCGGAAGTGATCGTATTGTTTAAAACGTATCTACCGTTGATAAACACGTTTTGATATGTCTTATTCCCTTTAAAAAAGTTTTGATTTCCGATATACCCGCGAATGCGTATTCCGTGTTTTTCAGCGTTGATTTTCAAGCATTCACGCATCGTTGCCTGTCCGTATACACAGCGGAAAGCGTCTTCGTCGCCTTCTCCAAACGATTGCAAAACCTTTTTATCGTTTACGTAGTAAGTAAACGCGATATCCGATCGGCAGAGAATAAAACGGGATACAAAGCCGGTGATATCCGCTTCTTCCGATTTATCATTTTTCAAAAAATCCAAGCGTACGGGCGTGTTGTAAAAAAGCATTTCCACGCACACTTCCGTACCCCTTTGCGTTGTGGCGTTTTCACGAATTTCACCCATTTCCCCGCCGTCGCAACGAAGCGAATAGCATTTTCCGTTTTCCGTTTTTGAAATGATATTCATTTTAGAAACGGAAGCAATCGAAGCAACCGCTTCCCCCCTAAACCCAAGCGTAGTGATTGCAAAAAGGTCGTCCGCTTTGCTAATTTTACTCGTTGCATGCGGAAGATACGCCGCGTGCAAATCGTCGCGTTCGATCCCGCAACCGTTATCCACGACGCGAATAAGCTGTTTACCGCCTTTTTCTATATAAATTTGAATTTCCGTTGCGCCCGCGTCGATTGCGTTTTCAACGAGTTCTTTGACCACCGAATACGGGCGTTCTACCACTTCACCTGCCGCAATACGGTTAAACACCGCGGGGGATAATATATTTATCTTGGACATATCAGTTCTCCGAATGGATTTTTTCTTTTAAATCGTTGAGTAGCATAAGCGCCTGCATAGGCGATAACGTATTCAAATCGGTATCCGCGAGAATACGTTCTACTTCGCAAAGCGGACGTTTTTGTTCTTCTTCCACTTCCATTTCCGAAATTTTCCGTTTTCCCGAAAGCAAATCGTTCTTTTCCAAAGCCTTTAAGATATTTTTTGCGCGCGTTGTAACCGTTTGCGGTACGCCTGCAAGCGCCGCCACTTCGATACCAAAGCTACGGTTTGCGCCCCCGCGCACGATCTTTCTTAAAAATACGACCGCACCGTTTAACTCACGCACCGTAACTTTATAATTCTTAACGCCGTCCAAGGAATTTTCAAGCTCCGTCAATTCGTGGTAATGCGTAGAAAAAAGCGTTTTTGCTTGGATATTTTTCGTTAAAAATTCAATCACCGCCCAAGCAATGGAAAGTCCGTCGTACGTACTCGTTCCCCTGCCCACTTCGTCTAAAACGAGCAAACTATTTGCCGTTGCACGCAAAAGAATAGACGCTACTTCCGTCATTTCCACCATAAACGTACTTTGATCGAAAATCAAATTATCACTTGCACCCACCCGCGTAAAAATCCGATCCACAATGGGAATTTGCGCGGTTTTCGCGGGCACGAACGAGCCTATTTGCGCCATAACCGAAATCAACGCAACTTGGCGCATATACGTGCTTTTACCCGCCATATTCGGCCCCGTGATAATCATACAACGGTTTTCACCATTATCCAAAATCGTATCGTTGGGCACGAAACGTTCTTTGGATATCGCTTCCACAACAGGGTGCCGTCCTTCCGTGATCGTGAAAGCATTTCCCGCTTCCACAACACAAGGTCGAGCGTATTTACGTTCTTTTGCCACCGTTGCAAACGAAACCAAACAATCGAGCAAGGATAATGCGTTTGCGATTTGTTGTAAGTTATCAATGTTTTCTGTGAGAATTAAGAGCAGTTTTTCATAAATTGCCGTTTCGATTTGCAACGCCCTTTCGCTACTTGTCAAAACCTTTTCTTCAAATGCTTTCAACTCTTCGGTGATATACCGTTCGCCCGTCGTGAGCGTTTGTTTACGGATATATTCCGCAGGTACTTTATCTTTAAAGGAATTACTAATTTCGATAAAATAACCAAAAACGCGGTTATAACCCGTTTTTAAGGTACGAATACCCGTTCTTTCCCTTTCGGATATTTCCAATTCTTCAATGAATTTTTTCGCAGTGTTGTTGATATCGCGAAGCTCGTCAAGCTCGCTATTAAAACCTTCCCGAATATATCCGCCGTCTTTCATAACCGTCGAAGCTTCGGGGTTAATCGCCATTGTCAAAAGCTCGGCAAGCTCGTGCATATCGGGTATTTTTGTGTTTATATCTTGGAGCAATGCAGACGTAAACCCAGCAAGGTGGAACTGCACCTTGGGGAGCGCGGTGAGTGAAGTTGCCAATTGTAAACAGTTTTTCGGGTTAAAATTGCCGTTGGAAATTTTCCCCACCAGCCGTTCCACGTCCCCGATCAAATCTAACGTTTCCGCAAGCTCCGCACGAACGGCGGCAGCGTTTAAGAGCTCTTCCACCGCGTCTTGGCGGGCATGGATTTCGGAGATAGAACGAAGCGGGGAGAGTATCATTCGATGCAAAAGTCTTGCGCCCATACCCGTTTTCGTTTTATTAAGCACCCAAAGCAACGAGCCGTACGGCTTTCCTTCGGCGTTATTTTTCACAAGTTCAAGGTTTTTCACGGCAATAGAATCGAGTTGCATATATTCTTCGCGATCGATAAGCTTTATACCGGTTATATTTGCCAGCGCGTGTTTTTGCGTTTCGCGCAAATATTCCACGAGAGCCCCCGCCGCGGAAATCATATTCTCAAACGCGGAAATCCCAAACGCCGCCAAAGACGACGTTTTAAACTGTTGCAAAAGATTGCTTTCCGCGTGCTTTACGTTAAACGCCCAAGGCATATAACAGGAAAACGGCGGTAAAAGACCGTGTTGAATTTCCTTGATTTCACGGCTTTGGATTAGCATATCTTCGTTGCAAATGACTTCGGCTACGGACATTTTTAAAAGTTCGCTCACCGCTTCTACCATGGCGTTTTTGCCTTTAAATTCCGAAGCAAAAAACTCACCCGTCGTGATATCCGTCCAGGCGAGCGCAACGCTTTCTTGCGCTTTGAACGCACAGGCTACGTAGTTGCTTTTGCTCGCGTCTAAAAACTCTTCTTCAATGACCGTTCCTGCCGACACAATCCGCACGACGTCACGCTCCACGAGATTTTTACCCGACGTTTTGGGATCGGATATTTGTTCGCAGATTGCAACTTTCTTGCCAAGCGATACGAGCTTTGCCACGTAACCATCCGCCGCGTGATAAGGAATTCCACACATCGGCGCACGCTCGTCCAAGCCACATTCCTTGCCCGTAAGCGTTAAATCGAGTAGTTTGGATACTTCCACCGCATCTTCAAAAAACATCTCGTAAAAATCCCCGAGACGGTAGAAAAGCACGCAATCTTTATATTTTTCTTTCATGGAAAGATAGTGTTTCATCATTGCTGACAGCTCTTTTTTCTTTTCCGCCATATATCTCACCTTTCGTTTTTTATTTCGACACTTCTTCGCCGTATAAGGAAATGCCGTTCGCTTCGGTAATTTTCAAGACGACAAACTCGCCCACTTTGTTTATATCCGACTTAAAATATCCCATTCTGCCCAGCTCGTCGCGTCCCATATACAAGCCCTTTTTCTCGTCGTAATCTTCGCACAAAATTTCCACTTCTTTGCCCAAATATCTCTCCGATTTTTTACGGGTTTGCGCGTTTACAAGCTCCACAAGCCGCATAATCCTGTCTTTTTGTACGTCGGGCGGGATTTGGTTTTGCATTAAAGCTGCTTTCGTGCCTTCGCGCTTGGAATATACGAACGTGAACGCCGAAGCAAAATCTACCTGCCGTACGAGATCTTCCGTTTGCAAATAATCTTCTTCCGTTTCCCCGGGAAAACCGACGATTATATCCGTCGTAACCTCCGCTTCGGGAAGCACTTGTTTGAGCATTCGTATTTCCTGCAAGTATTTTTCCCTGGTATACCGACGGTTCATTGCCTGCAAAATAGCGTTCGAGCCCGATTGTACGGGCAAATGCACGAGCCTGCATATCTTGCGGTGTTTTTGCATAACCTTAACGACGTCTTCGTTGAAATCTTTGGGGTGGCTGGTCATAAAACGTACGCGAAATTTCCCGTCGATACTCGCCACCTTGTCTAAAAGCTGGGCAAACGTCATACCCGTGCTCCCGTCCGCGCCGTAGGAATTGACGTTTTGCCCAAGGAGCGTGATTTCTTTATACCCTTGCGCAACCAACGTTTCCACTTCCCGTATGATATGTTCAGGTTTTCTAGAACGCTCGCGCCCGCGCACGTAGGGAACGATACAATAGGAACAAAAATTATTGCAACCGTAGGTTATATTCACCCAAGCGTTTGGATAACTCGTGCGATACGGTGTAACGTTTTCCGCAATCTCCGCGGCTTCGTCGCGTATTTCAATCACCTTTTTCTTTTGCGCTTGCTTACGCCGAATGAGCGTTTCCAAGTTCTCAAAATTGAGCGCACCGAACATTACGTCGATAAACGGGAATTTTTTCTTTAAAATCTCCGTCTTACCTTTTTCCTGCGTCATACACCCCCCGACGGCAATGATAAGCTCGGGTTTTTGTTTCTTTAATTTTTTGAGTGCGCCGATATTGCCAAAGGCGTGATTTTCCGCGTTTTCACGAATACAGCAGGTGTTGAAAACGATAATATCCGCATTCTCTTTTTCATTCGTTTCTTCATAGCCCATACCGTGCAAAATGCCCGCAATTTTTTCCGATTCGTGCACGTTCATTTGACAGCCGTAGGTTACGATATGATAGTGTTTTGACATACTCATCCCAGTTTGCATAATATATTGCTTACATTATACACTTTTTTTTTATTTTTATCAAGTCTTTCAACGCTTTTGCCCGTGTTTTTTGTGATAAAAACACGCAGAAAGACGAATACTGTGGTTATGAAAAGCTTAAAAAAAATCGTATGTTTACTCGTTTTGTTTTTTTCATTTACCATCCTTGCTATGCTCGGGGTGTTTTTTGCCGTTACAAAAGACGCTACGCTCGACGAAGAAAAGCTTATCTTATCCAACACGAAAATCGTCGTTTACAACGACAAGGGTAATCCTACCGCGAACGCCTTTTTTAAAGACACTACTCTTTCCATAAGCGAAATCCCCAAACATACGCGTAGTGCCTTTATCGATACGGAGGACAAGCGTTTTTATTTGCATGGTGGCTTTGACGTACGCCGTATTGCCCGCGCCGCGCTGAATAATCTCAAATCCCGTTCTTTTAAAGAAGGGGCGTCCACCATTTCCCAACAACTGATTAAAAACACGCACTTAACGCAAGAAAAAACGTTGACAAGAAAGCTTAAAGAATGGAAATTAACGCGTGCACTCGAAAACAACTATACCAAAGACGAGATTTTAGAAAAATATCTGCGTATTATATATTTTGGACACAACTGTTTCGGACTTCGCAGCGCGGCAGATTTTTATTTTGGAAAAACGCCCGAAACGCTTGATCTTGCCGATTCGGCTATTTTGGCAGGGATTGTGAAATCCCCCAACAATTATTCTCCTTTTAAAAATCCTGAAAACTGCAAAAAACGCAAGCTTTGCGTACTCAACGCTATGCTCAAAAACGGCAGTATCACGGCGCAAGAAAAGGATAAAGCAATGCAAAAAGCACTCCCGCAAGCACCCCATTTACAATCGGACAACAGCTATTTGCATTACGTCTACGACGAACTAATGACGCTCTTAGAAAACTACTCCTTGCCTACCTATGAAAACGTGGAAGTTTATACCTATTTAGACGAAGATTTGCAAAACGCCATACAAACCACGTGCCAAGAATACAAGCAAACGGACGTGACCGCAATGTGTTTAGACAACCTTTCACACGGCTTTAAGGCTTGTTATTCCACCATTTACAACGCAAAACGATTGCCCGGGTCACTATTAAAGCCGTTATTCGTCTATGCGCCTGCTCTCGAAGAAAACGTGCTTTCCCCCGCCACGCCTATTTTGGACGAAGCAATCAATTTCGGCGGTTATAGTCCTGAAAATTACGACGGAAAATATCACGGCTATGTGAGCGCGCGGGAATGCGTGGCGCAAAGCTTGAATATTCCCGCTGTTAAAACGCTAAACACACTCGGAATGAAAAAATGCGAGCAATACGCGCAAAAAGTAGGCTTGACGATAGACAAAGACGACCTTTCTTTATCCCTTGCCTTGGGCGGTATGAAAAACGGCTACACAATGCAACAGCTTATCAGTGCTTATTCTACCTTGCCTTGCGCTGGCGTGTATACCAAAGGTAGCTTTATCGCGCAAATCAAAATCAACGGAAAGCGTGTATATCAAAACCCCGCCGTTTCTCAGCGCGCGTTCAGCGAAGACAGTGCGTATCTTATGACGGATATGCTAAAAACGACAGTCAAAACAGGCACGGCAAAAAAATTGCGGGCGTTAAACTTGCCGATCGCTTGCAAAACGGGCACGGTCGGAACGGATAAAGGCAACACCGATGCTTATGCTATTTCCTACACCACCTTGGATACCGTGGGCGTTTGGCTGGGTAATCGCGATAACGCCTTTATCGAGCACACGGGTGGCGGTATGCCTTGCAACTTTTTATGCAATATCAACGAATATTTATCCAAAGCGTATACGAATATCCCCGATTTCAAACGTCCTGAAAACGTTATAGAAGTTGCGATAGATAAAATCAGTTATTCTGACACGCATACCTTATCTCTTGCCGAGATAGAATCGCCCATGGAATACCGTTTTACGGAATTATTCAAAAAAAGCTGTATTCCCACGAAAACAAGCCATTTCTTCACAAATCCCACCATAAATCCGCCAATTTTGCACTATGACGGAAACAAGGTTACCATCTTATTCGACAAAGAAATCCCCTTATATTTCTACAAGGTTGACCGCTATGATTATGCAACGCATACCACCGTTTACGAAGGCGCAGGCATAAAAGAAATTAGCGATACGAA
>JAZOPU010000118.1:0-2504 GCA_045655705.1 Candidatus Scatosoma sp. | reverse complement strand
TTAGAATATAACTGGTTCTTCCTGCGCTACGACCCGTTTGGACTGGATTTACCCGAGTGGTCGCTAATCTTTTTGATCCCTGTTGCCATTTTTGCAATGGTATCAATTATTTACGCAATCAATTACGGGGTAAAGCATATTTTAGAAAAGCGCAAAGCGTATACGCCTATACTTTTAGCAGAAGCTGCACCAACCGACGCGGAAGAGAAATAAATACACAAAAACAGCGACGGGATTGTCGCTGTTTTTGTGTGCATAAATCCTTGACAAATACACACTATCGTGGTATAATGCTTTTAACGGGTATACCGTATTTTTTCTCGCGCGCGTGAGTGTGCGCGTATATACACGCGAGAAAAAACGTTTACGAAGGACGATATGAAGAGAAAACGCGAAAAACGGTTTTGGACAACCTTAAAAAATATTAAGTGGAACAGGGGCTTTTTAGTTCTTGCCGATATCGTTGCGATCATCGGTGCGCTCGTGTTTGCCTATCTTACCACGCAAAGTTGGAGAGAACTTTCTTCCACGGCAATTCTTTGGGGGGTTGGCAACCTTGTGTTAGCACTCGCGATTTTTGGCGTATTCGGCTTATATTCCGTTGTTCTTAAATCCGTTGGCGCAATGGAAGTGTTTAAGCTTTTTATGGCGTCGCTTGTAATCGTTATTGCAAACACCGTGTTCGCGTTCGTTACCAAACGCATATACGTGGGTTGGGGAACGACGCTCGTATACACGCTGATGCTTGCTGTTCTCACCGCGTTTATCCGTTATTTCCACCGTTTCTCGCTCGTCGTGAAATATTATTTTGCGGAAAGTCCCGTGGATAAAATCCGCGTTATGATCGTTGGCGGGGGCGACGCGGGCAGTGCGCTCATTAAAGAAATGCAAACGTCGGATAAAATGTTCTATAAACCCGTTTGCATCGTGGACGACAACCCCGATAAACAAAGAAAGCACATTAGCGATATAAAGATTGCGGGCGGAACGCAGGACATTCCCCGCTTGGCGCGTGAATATAGAGTGCAAGAAATTTTTATCACGATGCCGTCGGTTGGGAAAAAACGCATTAGCGATATCGTTAGACTTTGCCAAGAAAGCGGATGTCCCGTGAAAATCTTGCCGGGTATGTATCAGTTCGCAACGGGGCAAATCACGGTGTCTACCCTTCGCCCTGTGGAAGTGCAAGACCTTTTGGGTAGGGATCAAGTGAGCGTCAATTTAGACGAGATCTTGGGTTATATCGAGAAAAAAGTCGTGCTCGTAACGGGTGGCGGCGGTTCGATTGGTAGTGAAATTTGCCGTCAAATCGCAACGCATAATCCCCAAACGCTCATCATTTTAGACTCGTATGAAAATAATGCCTACGAAATCGAGCAAGAGCTTAAACGCAAACACCCGAATTTGCATTTGCTTACCTTGATTGCGAACATTCGCGAAAAGGATAAAATGCGCGACGTGTTCCAAAAATACCGTCCGCAAATCGTGTTCCACGCCGCGGCGCATAAGCACGTACCGCTCATGGAAACGAGCCCGAACGAAGCAGTGAAAAACAACGTGTTCGGTACGCTGAATTTGGCGCGTTGTGCCGACGAGTTCGCCGTGGAAACGTTCGTGCAAATTTCGACGGATAAAGCCGTCAACCCCACGAATATTATGGGCGCGACCAAGCGTATTTGCGAAATGATCATTCAAACGATCGGAAAGCATAGCAAAAAAACGAAATTCGTTGCCGTACGCTTTGGAAACGTGCTTGGCTCGAACGGTTCGGTTATTCCCTTGTTCCGTCAGCAAATTTTAGAAGGCGGGCCTGTTACCGTTACGCATCAGGATATTATTCGTTACTTTATGACCATTCCCGAAGCGGTATCGCTCGTGTTGCAAGCGGGCTCGTATGCCAAGGGCGGACAAATTTTCGTTTTGGATATGGGCGAGCCTGTTAGAATTTACGACTTAGCGTATAACCTGATCAGGCTTTCGGGGTTAGAGCCGAACGTGGATATCGATATCGTATGCACCGGCTTGCGACCCGGGGAAAAGCTGTATGAAGAACGGCTGATGGAAGAAGAGGGTTTGCAAAAAACGCCCAACGGGCTTATCAATATCGCAAAGCCCATCAAGCTCGACGAAAACAGACTTTGGGAAACTTTGGATAAACTTTACGAAGAAGCGTATGGGGAATCGGAGAATATGAAAAAGCTCGTCAAAGAGCTTGTGCCGACGTATACGATCGACAAGCGGGACAGTATCGCGGAAGCGTTACATTTAGACGAGCCCGCGCAAAAACCCAAACGCACGAAAAAAGCACAGTAAAAGAGAGAAACGATTATGAAAATACCTTTTTCCCCGCCTGATATATCCGAACTTGAAATTCAAGAAGTGGCAAACGCCTTGCGTTCGGGTTGGATCACGACGGGTCCGAAAACCAAAGAGTTTGAAAGAAAAATCGCAAACTATTGTGGCGTGAACAAAGCCGTTTGTTTAAACTCGCAAACGGCGTGCGC
>JAZOPU010000117.1:0-7436 GCA_045655705.1 Candidatus Scatosoma sp. | reverse complement strand
TCGTATAAATAAATCTTGTTGCCGTCGGCAATCGCCGTGTAACGCTCGGAAACGGCTATGTCCGCGGGCGCAGTTAAAGGCAGATATTCTTCGTAGGACACGGGCGAAAACAGTTTGTCCGCGTTTTCGCTTTCGGCGTTTGCTTTAAAAGCGTCAAGCGAAAATACGCCTGCGCTCAAAAGCACTGCCGTGCCCACGCAAAGCGAAAGTATGCGGTTTTTCCGTCCGTTCCTTTTCATACACAGTTATTATACCACGCTTTGGAAAAAAAAGCAATAAAACCGCACGAATTTTTTTCGTGCGGTTTTACTATCAAGATTGTAATATTTCGTTGGAAAGGGCAAGCACTTTGTCGGCGTGTTTGTCTTTGCTCTTTTTAAGAAGCTTTTTATAGAGTAAGTAATTCAAGCTTACCATACCTATCCCCACCAAACCGATTGCGATACCTGCAATCATACTCTCGCCGATAATTTCCATCGCAAGGCACATACCCGTGCCCAAGATCAGCGCACCGATCGTGCCGAAAATATAGGCAAAGATTTGCGCGGGCTTTTTTACCCGTTTGTCAAGCGCGACAAGCTCGTCGAGTTTGGTCGTTTGCTTTTCCGTGTAGTCGTTTTGGATTTTTTCTACAATTTGTGTTTTCGTCATTTTTATGTCTCCTTGATTGATTGTGCTTTGATTATACAAGGAAAATATTTAAAAGTTGCTAACGGTTTGTTAAGGTTTTGTAAATTTAAGAATTTTTTAATAAATTTTCCGAAAGCTGTAAAATTTCTTCGGCGTATTTTTCCTTTTGGCGTTTGAGCACAGCGCGGTAGAGTGGGTAGGCAAGGAGTATGGGAACAAGCCCCAGTGCGGAAAGTGCCGTGCCAAGGGGCAGGTTATTCCATTCTAAAATCAAAGCCAACCCCAAACCGAATATCAGCGTGCCGATAATCCCCAAAGTGAGCGCGGTGACCATGGGCGGGGTTTGTACTTTTTTATCTAATCGTTGAAGCCGTGTAAACGCGTTCTCTTGCTTGGGTAAATAGCTTTCGCGTATGTGCTCGATATGCTTGCGCTCGGCTTGCGTCGGCGCAACGTAGGTGTACTCAAAATCATTCTCGTTCTTTTGCATAAAGCGTTTTTAACTCCTTGTTTGCTTTTATAATCATATATATCCCAACCGCCATAACCGTCAGGCACACCGCACTGCCCGTGAGTGCGTTGGCAAGCTGGGTCATTGTCGAGGGCTGGGCAAAGGCGTGGAACATTGCCGTTTGCAACGTCAAAAGCGATACCGCCGCGTCGGCAAGGGAAATGTTTCTTAGCGCTTGTACCGTGTATCCCGACTGTTTTTTTCGTGCTTTGAAAACGTTTAAAATCCCAAGCGTGATTTTCGTGAACGTGTATGCCGCCGCTACGTAGATGAGTAGATCCAAATACGCAAAGCCTTTGTTTTGCACGACCATTTGTATGATTGCCGCTAAAAGCGCCCAAATGGTTGCAATCAAAAGTATACCGCAGGTGCGGTATTTTTTCAGCTCCACAATCTCGCTACGCTCTTTGTTGCGGTGCTTGCCGTGATATAAGCCGATTCCGCCCCGAAGCAGTACGAGAAAAATATAATACATGGCAAGCGAACCGTACCAGCCCGACGAATAAATAATGGCGATTACGCCGTTATACAAGCTATACAAAATAGAAATGATTAGCGAGCCGAATGCGAACACGAGCGTGCGCATGGAAAAATCGTCGAGCAGTTTGGCAATCAAAGGATAGGAACGCATTTTCGCTTGCAATGCGGTTTTTATTTTGGGGAAATACAAGACGATCGTATAGACGGAATAGCCCAAGGATAGCGCGGCGAGCGCGAAAAGGGCGTACGCTACGATTTCAAGGGGCGAGCCGAGATAGTTTGTAAACAAAATACCCACCGCGCCCGCGATACATAATAGCGTTATGATATATAACCAAATTAGCACTTTGCCTTTGGGGCGTTTGAAATATTCCCAAAAAGTTTTTTTGTCCATATTATACTTCCTTGACGATTTCTTTTAGAAGAACGGTAAAGCGCGTGCCTTCGCCAAGCTGGCTTTGTACGGAAATTTCTCCGCCTAACACGTCGATAACTTTTTTCACGAGCGCAAGCCCAAGACCGTTGCCTTCACCGCTATGCGAAGTGTCCACTTGATAGAATTTTTCAAACAGCCGTTCGCCCGTTTGTGCAGGAATACCGCAACCCGTGTCTGCTATCTCCACGCACGCGCAACCGTTTATAAGCCTGAGCGTGACGCGTATTTTGCCGTTTTCGTCCGTGAATTTGACGGCGTTGGAAAGCAGGTTGCTCCAAACGAGCGAAAGAAGCGCGGGCGCGGTGTGGATTTCAAGCTCGGCAAGCTCCGTTTGGATTTGCAAATTCTTTTTTTCAATTTGCAGTTCAAAGGCAAGCAAGCACTCTGCGAGCTGTTCGTCTAATCTCGTCCACTCCTTTTTGGGAGGCGTTTGGTTGTTTTCAAGTTTATTCAGTTGCAGGATATTCGCAACGAGATCGGCAAGCTTTTTGGACGCGGAGAGTATCGTTTGCAAATATGCCTTGCGCGTAGTTTCGTCCGTTTTATCCCCAAGGCACGCGCTTGCGTAGTTTTGTATCACCGCAAGCGGGGTTTTTAGCTCGTGGGAAACGTTGGCGATAAAATCCGTTTTTAAAATTTCCGACTTGCCCAGCGCTTGCGCGAGAATGTTTAAATTTTCCATAATCTCGTCGAATTCGTCGTGGTGGGGATAGGGGTGCGTGGGAGTAAGCCGTACGCAAAAATCCCCGCTTGCAATACGCTCCGTTGCCTGCAAAATGCGCTCGACGGGTCTGTCGATCATCCATTTTCGACGGAATAAATCGCAAATGGAATACACCGTGGCGAAAAACGCCACGAGTAAAAATACGATCAGCGTCACCGCGCCTTTGTTGTCCCCATAACGCAGTTTTGCGCGCTCGTAGATAAAGAGCGTGGCAATCACCGTCGCGGAGAGCGTTAGAAAAAATATGAGTATCCCTATAAAGGAAAACCGTGCCCCGCGCCGTTTCATTTGAGTATCACCTTATAGCCAAGCCCGTGCACGGTCGCAATTTCAAAACCGTCGCAATCGGCTGTTTTTTCACGCAATTTTGCTATATATACGTCCACCGTACGCGAAGTGGCGGAAGAATCGTAATCCCAAAATTCTGACATCAGCGCGGAACGCGTGAACGTCTTTTTCGGGTAGGAAAGCAGTTTGAAAAGCAAATCAAACTCGCGCGTGGTGAGCGCGATTTCTTCGCCGTTTACGTAAGCGCAACGCTCTTCTGCGTTCATGCTGAAATTGCCCGCCGTAATCTTTCTTTCCGTGTGAATTTTCGCTCGGCGAAGTAGCGCACCCACTTTGAGTACGAATTCGTCTAAATCAAACGGCTTGACAAGATAATCGTCTACGCCGATTTTGTAGGAAAGCATTTTCGCGGGCTTATCGTCGCGCGCGGAAATGAATAAAATGGGTATGCTTTCGTTATACGAACGCACTGCTTCCGCAAGCGCAAAACCGTCCGTCTTCGGCATCATAACGTCGGTGACGAGCAGGGAATAGCTTTCCGTTTCCATTTTTACAAGCGCGTCTTCCCCGTTCAAACACGCCGTCGTTTCGTATCCGCTTGCCCGCAAATACGAGCATATTAAATCGTTTAGGCTTTTATCGTCTTCTACTACTAAAATTTTAATCATCGCTCTCTCCTTGCTTTGAGTATAGCGCACAGCGTTTTATAAAACGTTAAAAATTTGTTAAAGTTTTGTTAAAATTCCTACTATTTTATTATATCACTTTTTTATTCGTTTAGCAAGACTATGGTAAAATTTGGCAAAAATTTCTCTTTTTCTACTAAAACAGGCATATTGTTGTCAGGTTTAATGCATTATAATACCTACAAAAGCGAACAAATGTTCGGATTTTATCATAAAAATTTGACAGGGGAAACTTGCAAAAAAGCAAAAGCGTGACATAATAAGCGGGCGACGGGCAAGAGCTACGCAAGTGAAATTTTTTCGCTTTGCGAAAAAGTTGCGGAATCATTCCATGAAAGGAGAACGAGTATGAAAAATTATACGAAAGCGGTGCTATATGCGTATCCGTTTTTAAAAAATATCGGCAAGGAATACGACGAACACGTGTTTAACCGTGCCATACTTTCCTACCGCTCCGATTTTTCTGCCGAGCGCATTGCGCTTTACATAGCCGGCGAAATCGTTGAAAAGCAAACCTTACAACAAGTGGAAAAAACCGTGGATGAAGTGCTTTCAAAACTTAGCGACGTGGAGCGTACGCTCGTGGCTATTCGGTATTTTGGCAAACAAAGAAAAATCCGTCGGGCACTTACGAGCGGGGAAAAGGGCGGTTGGAGTGAGCGAACCTATTTCCGTATGCAACGCAGGCTGTCCGAAAAACTCGGGGCGTTGCTCGCCGCAAAGGGCATCGACGAACGATATTTTCAAGAAGAACTTTTAAAAATTGAATTGTTTGAAAAAACCTACCGCTTCGTGTGCGAAGGGAAGGATAGGCAAGTGCGTTGGAACGAACGCGAATGGTTGGCTGGTCAGGAGCAGGAATATTATGGCTCTTCTTCGTAAGGTGGTTTGCGCGGGGATTTTAAAATGAGCGCCGCAAGCACGGGGACAAGCAGGCAAAGCGCGATTAAAATGGCGATTTGCGCGGGAGAAGCACTCTCCGTTTCTTCTTCCTTGGGTTCGTTTTCGGGCGCGGGCGTAGGCTTTTGCGATTGCAAACGCTCGGCGTATTCGGGGTTTTCCGATATGGAAAGCCCGTCGGGTTTGAGTATGTAGCCGAAATCTTGCCCGCGCAAAACGTAGCAATAGGTTTTCGAGCCGATGGTATAGTCGCCGTAGTAGGTACATTCCACGACCAGCTCGTTGAGAAAGGACGGATTGGAAAGCTCGTCGCTTAATTTGTAGGTTACGTTAAAAGACAAATAAAGATAGGGTGTTTGGGGAACGTAGTCCACGAAAGTAAGCTCGGACGTTTTTGCATAGCCAATCAACTTTTTCGTGCTCGCACTATCCGTTAGATATTCGATTTTCGTGTAGTCGGGCGCGCTTTCGAGCACTTTTACGAAATAGGTTTTCGGGAGAAGAAAAAGTCCTTGCTTTTCGTCTTTGGAAGCGTAGAAAAAGCTATCGTCTTCTAAAACGCAAGCGTATGCGCCCGTCGCCGTATCGTCGGCGCGGGCGGGGCGGTGCGCGAGTGGACAGAGCGCGCACACAAAATATAACATTACGCAAAGCGCGGAAAAAATAAACTTTTTCATAACCTTTATTATAATATGTGAAAGCGCGCAGGTTTTGCGGAAAAACGGGTGTTTATGAGAGATATTGTAGAAAAGATACGCTCGATTGAGCGCGAACAGCTACGGCGAAAGCGGTCGGATAAGCTTGCGGGTTATAATACCGGGGAAAAGGTGCATCAAAAACAGCTCGCCTTCCATAAATGTTTAAAACGCAACCGTTGGGTGTTTGGCGGTAATAGGTCGGGTAAGACGGAATGCGGGGCGGTGGAGTGTGTGTATCTTGCGCGGGGTATACACCCCTATCGCGAGAACAGGCAGGCGGTGAGCGGGTGGGTGGTGTCCCTTTCCTCGCAAGTGCAAAGGGACGTGGCGCAAAAGAAAATCTTGCAGTATTTGCGTCGGGATTGGATTGAAGAAATCGTTATGCAAAGCGGACGAAAGGACGCCCCTGAAAATGGTATTATTGATTTTATACGCGTGAAAAGCGTGCTGGGCGGAAGCTCGGTGATCGGTTTTAAAAGCTGTGATCAGGGCAGGGAAAAATTTCAGGGTACGTCACTTGATTTCGTTTGGTTCGACGAAGAACCGCCAGAAGATATATATTTGGAATGCCGTATGCGCGTTATTGATAGGCGCGGGGATCTCTTCGGAACAATGACGCCACTCAAAGGCTTGACGTTCGTGTATAACGAGATTTTTTTAAACCGACACAACGATAGCGAGGTTTGGTATGAGTTTATGGAATGGAGCGATAATCCATATCTGGACGAGCAGGAGATTGCGGGGATAGAAGCGTGTTTGGACGAGAAAACCTTGCAATCGCGAAGATACGGTAAATTCGCGAGCGGAGAAGGACTGGTGTACCCTGAATTTGACGAGCGGGTGCACGTGATCGAGCCGTTCCCCCTGCCCAAGGAATGGCAGGATAATATTTCCATTGACCCCGGGCTAAACAATCCCTTATCCGCGCATTGGTACGCCGTGGACTACGACGACAACGTATACGTGGTGTACGAGCATTTTGAAGCGGGGCGGGACGTGGATTATCACGCGGATAAAATCAAGGAAATTTGCCAAAAAATCGGTTGGAAGTCGGACGGGCGGGGGCGAGTGCGCGC
The DNA here is from genome assembly GCA_045655705.1 of Candidatus Scatosoma sp. Taxonomy (GTDB): domain Bacteria; phylum Bacillota; class Clostridia; order Christensenellales; family Borkfalkiaceae; genus Scatosoma. The sequence continues at coordinate 1,007 of JAZOPU010000117.1, read as the reverse complement.
GCTTATCGACAGCGCGGCAAAACAGCGTACGCTTTCCGCGGTTAAAAGCGTTGCGGAGTTGTTTTACGAACGGGGTATACTCGTTGACCCGGACGTGGAAAAGGATTTGTTTTCGGGTATTGCTCGCGTGAAAAGTTATCTAAACACGAAAAACGGATTGCCGAATATTTACATTTTCAATACCTGCGTGCATCTGATCCGAGAGCTTAAAGGGTATTTTTGGGGAAGCGGGGATACGCCGAGAAAAACGGACGACCATTGCCTCGACGAAATGCGGTATTATTTGATGACGCGTCCAAAGAAAATGCCACCGCCAAGGCAAAAATCCGTGATTGAAAAGGACAAAGAACGGTTAATAAGGAGAGCGAAAAACAGGGGGTGAAAGGTTTTACATAAAAAGACTATGGATAAAGAACAAAAACTAAACGACGCGCTTTTAAAGGTCGCGCTTGGGTATCAGGTGGCGGAGGTCACCGAAGAATACGCGGAAGTGGACGGACAGCTCAAACTGTTAAAGCGCAAAAAAACCAAAAAGGACGTTCCGCCCGATCTCAAAGCCGTGCAGTTATTGCTCGGGGAAAACGGGGGCGGGGTGGAGAGTATGTCCGACGAGGAATTGGAAAGCGAAAAGCAAAGATTGCTCGATTTGTTGAAAACAGGCGAGCAGGTATGCGTTGAAAAGACGCGAAAACCGCGGGCAAAGCCCAGAAAAAAAGTGGTTAGAAAAGGAGAAATGTAATGGAAACGGAAAAGACGGGGTTTTCCCCACAAGAAATTAAGCAAAAGCAAGACGAAAAACGCGCGAATGAGATTACGCAAGAATTTGAAAAAAGGCGCGAAGAACGCCGAAGCTTGGAGAGCAGTTGGCTACTCAATATGAATTTTTTTAGCGGTAATCAGTATTGCGACGTGTCGCCCTTTGGCGGAGTGGCGAGCGAAGACAAGCAGTTTTATTGGCAGTCGCGAAGAGTGTTCAATCACATTGCACCCACGATTGATTCTCGCCT
>JAZOPU010000116.1:0-1020 GCA_045655705.1 Candidatus Scatosoma sp. | reverse complement strand
TTTTTTCATAATGTTATCTCTCCATTATAATATTTTTTTTGTAATAGTAACAACGCTTTATTATATGACCCTTGCGCTCTTAATATTACAATTTCATTTTATCACTATTACAAAATATAGTCAAGTGTTTGACCAAACTTTTTTATCGAAAAACACAAAAAAATGTCGCCAATTAACAAAAAATGGCAACATTGTTTAGTATTTTAACAAAAAACAAGTTCTCTTGTGCAAGGGGGCAAAAAAAAGCTCCTTATAGGAGCTTTTTCGATTATTTCGCCGTAATCGTGATGGTTACGTTTTCGGGGTTGCCCGTGAACATTTTTGCGACGTATTCTTTCTTTGTCGCTTTATCCGTGAGCGCGATCGTCCAAGTGGTGGTTTGGCTGTCATACGCCGTCAGTTTATAAGCGTAGGTTTTGCCCGTGCTTGCTTGAAGCGTACCCGTCTTGCCGTTCACGTTTCCGCCGTCGAACGTGTAGAGCGTGCCACTCTTGTCCTTAGCGACGGTATCCATAACCGCGTCTACTTCTTTGAGCGTGAACGCTTTGCCGTCTTTCACGTACGCGCCCGCGGTGGTGGTTTCACATTCCACGAGCGTGTAGTATCTCGTGTAGCCAAGGAGCGGGGTTTGCGACCAAAGCAGGATTTTGCCGTTTGCCGTTTGGATATAGTTATACGGCGTGGGCGAACCCATATACGACATATTCGCCGTGCCGAACGAGTATCTGCCCGTAGGGTCGAAAGATACGCCGTCAAAGCTTAACGTACGATAGACTTTGTTTTCGCCTTCAAAGTTTTCCGTCATTTCCCAAGTACCGAACAATTCGTCGGCAGGGGAGCAAATCGTGTATTGGTTATAGGCAAGGCTGGTATATTGCGTAAGCGCAAAGCCCGAAAGGTATCTTTCCGTTGCGCCGTTTGTTTCTTTTTCGCCGTAAAGCAGGAACAGATAATAAGTTACGGGCATATTTTCAAGCTTGGTGGAGAACGTCCAAACTTCGGGGCTTAACTCTTTGATTT
>JAZOPU010000115.1:0-6351 GCA_045655705.1 Candidatus Scatosoma sp. | reverse complement strand
CTTTATACGAGCTTAAAGCGGACGGAAATAACTTTGGTAAATTAGAAACCTTTATCGGGATTATGATGAAATATATTGTACCTGCGCTGATTGCCGTCATTGAAATTTTCGGTGTAATGGATTTAATTTTCCCCGCGGGTGTGTTCAGTGCAAACGGCTTAGGGGTAGTGCTTGTATCCTACGCACTCTTTGGCTTGCTGATAGCGGTATATTTCCTGTTTATACGAAACACGGAAACAGGCACAAACGCCGACGAACTTGTATAAAAATAACAACCACCACAAAAAGGACACCTGGCAAGGTGTCCTTTAAAATATTTTTATTCCAAAATATTCGTCGTAATAAAATCCACGCCCATTTTTATTAGTTTTTCTGCCGTTTCCGCATCATTTACAGTCCAGCAGTTGACCGTTCTGCCGTGGGCGTGTAAAATATCCACAGTTTCTTGCGTTATACTGCCGTGCGAAAAATCGCCGTCGAAACCGTGTTCAAGTATGAACGCGATATTCTCTTCGCTCGCCGCGCCCAAAAATTGCGCGTCTGCATCGGGGGCTTTTTGGCGCAACGCCAAAAGCAATTCTTTTTTAAACGAAATAAACGTCGTGCGAGATAAATACCCTATTTCTTTAATACAATCGACAAGCTCGTACACTTGCTCACCGGTCAAGTTTTCTTTCAGCTCAAAAATCGCTTGTTTGTCGTATTTTTTACAAATGGAAAAATACTCCTTGGGCGTGGGAAGAAACAAGTCTTTCCGCTCCGTTACCCCGTCCGTATCTTTGAGCGTGATATTGCGAAGCTCGTCAAAGGCACAATCCGCGATATTTTTATCGATGCCCGCGAGCCTTAAAAGGCTTTTATCGTGGTGCAGTATGTACTTACCGTCTTTTGTTGCGTAAACGTCCGTTTCAATCCCGTAATAACTTTTCACGCCCGCCGCCACGAACGCAGGACAAGTATTTTCCCTTTCTAACCCCGAAACCCCGCGATGAGCGATCATTTTCACGTTTCCTTTGTTTGTTAATTGTATCGTATTTGTAAAACTCATGATAATCTCCTTGTGCTACGCACATCATAAAGTATACCACAAACCGCGATTTTCTGTCAAATATTTCGCGGTATAAACAATATAACGGATAGTTCTATTTATTGTAATATTAAGTTGCACAAGAAATTTGAAACTTTTTCAAATGTTGTTGCAGCTTATTTTTATGTACTCTCCATTGATAAAAATAAGCCCGTCGCGCGAACCACGATAATACGGCGTTTCTTCAATCGCCTCCGTCGCAGTAAATATCCCCCACTAAAGTGGGGGGCTTTATTTTGCGCACTAAAGTGCGTGAATACTGGCACAGGCGTCCCAACGCCATCTCAACTCGCCTACTGCACACAAGCAAGCGGTAATTTATTTTTTCTTATTCCGATTTGATTCCAACCATTTCGTGAATGGGTCGTAATATTCCACCATACTTATTTGGTTGGAAATCAAATCTTCCGTTTCTTGGTGTTGGATATACTTCTGTACCGCTTGCTTGTTCGCACCTACGGTGCTTACGTAATATCCACGACTCCAAAAATGCCGATTTCCCACTTTGTATTTCATGTGAGCATACCGCTCGAAGATTATCATTGTACTCTTACCCTTGAGATACCCCATAAACGAAGATACTTTCTCGTTCGGCGGTATGCTCACCAACATATGTATGTGGTCGGGCATTGCGTGAGCTTCTATGATTTCCACTTCCTTACGTTGACATAGTTCTCTCAATATTTTTCCTATATTTTCACGCAATGCCCCGTAAATTATTTTTCTATGATATTTTGGCGTGAACACGATATGGTATTGACATTTCCACGTCGTATGTGCTAAACTGTATGTGTCGTTATTTTGGTTTTTCAATTTTAACGTCCTCCTTTGTGCTTACTTGTGTACGGTTGCGAGCCTTACATACAGTTTAGCACAGAGGAGCTTTTTTGTATAGCAAATAGTAGGCTTGAATCTAAAGCTATTTACCACCTGCATAGCAGGTGGGTTTTGAAAGGGAGTTGCAAAAACGCAACCCCCTTTCTTCTTGACTAAAAGAAACGCTTCCCGAAAAGGGAATCGTTTCTTTTAGATTGTTTCTACGTTAATTAGGTTGGAGTTGCCGCTTTTTCCGTTCGGTGTTCCGCCTGTGATTACGATCGTGTCGCCTTTTTGGATTAGTCCGCTTTTCTTTGCAATTTGCTTGGCGAAATAGAAAAGAATATCCACCGAAGTATATTCTTCCGCCATGGCAGGGAACACGCCCCAGCTTAAAGCGAGCTGTCTATATGCGTGGATATCCGTTGTGATACCGATGATATTGATATTCGGTCTAAAACGGGATACCATTCGTGCCGTACCGCCCGTACGCGTGCATACAACGATTGCTTTGGCGTTCAAATCCTTTGCAAGAGTTGCTGCGGAGTGGGAAAGTGCTTCGGAACTGTTTTTAATAGCAAAATTATCAATCGTTTGGATATATTCGATATGGTTTTCTGCATTTTCAACAATTTTTGCCATAGCCGAAACCGATTGAACGGGATAGCTACCCGCCGCAGTTTCGCCCGATAACATTACTGCGGAAGTACCGTCGTATACAGCGTTGGCAACGTCGGAGATTTCCGCTCTTGTAGGACGAGGATTGTGGATCATTGATTCAAGCATTTCGGTTGCCGTGATTACGCGTTTACCATTAATTCGGCATTGAGATATGATATATTTTTGAATATCGGGTAATTCTTCATAGGGAATTTCCACGCCAAGATCGCCACGCGCAACCATGATACTGTCGGAAACTTGCATAATGGCTTCGAGATTTTTCACGCCCGCGCGGTTTTCGATTTTTGCGATCACGTCGATATGTTCTCCGCCGTTCGCTTTCAAAAATTCTTTTGCGTCCAACACGTCTTGTGCTTTGGAAACGAAGGAAAGAGCAACGAAATCCACGTCTTGCTCAATACCGAATAAAAGGTCTTTTTTATCCTGCTCGGATAAAAATTCCATATGCAATTCCTTGTCGGGGAAAAACATGGATTTGCGGTTGGACAGTTCTCCGCCGATTTCTACCACACAATGCACGTTGGGTGCTTGCACCTTTTCCACGCGGAAAACCATCATACCGTTGTTTAAGAGTATCTTATCGCCTTTATTCATTTCATTACAAATGCCTGCATACGACACGGAAACGCGCGTATTGTCGCCAACGATATCTTCGGTCGTGAAGGTGAACGGATCGTTGTCTTTTAAGAGAATTTTGCCGTTTTCAAACGTCTTAATGCGGAATTCAGGACCTTTGGTATCCAAAAGAATAGGGAGTGCGATGTGTTTTTCGTCGCGGATTTCTTTGATGAGTTTTATCTTTTCTACATAGTCTGCGTGCGTGCCGTGCGAGAAGTTCAACCGTACGACGTCGCAACCCGCGTCCGTCATTGCCGAGATGGTTTGTTTGGTTGCGCTTGCAGGACCGATCGTGCAAATAATTTTTGTTTTTTTCATATACGTACTTCCAAAAATATATTATTCATTTTCTTCGTTTAAATAAACGCAAAAAAATCTATTTAAGTTTACTATTTTTTTTATAAAAAAGCAAGCGAAATAAGTGATTTTTTTTGGGAAAAGTGGTATAATATAAAAAGATTTGAGTTTGTTATACGGTCGCGGTGCTTTTATAAGCAATGAGGAAAGTCCGAGCAGCAAAGGACAGGGTGCCTGATAACGTCAGGTGAAGGTGACTTCAAGGAAAGTGCAACAGAAATAAACCGCCGTATGCATACGGTAAGGATGGAAAGGCGAGGTAAGAGCTCACCGATACCACGGTAACGCGGTATGCTATGTAAACCCCACTCGCTGCAAGATTGGGCGTCCGTCAATAGGGCTGTCCGTCCGACGGAACGCCGTGAATATCGCTTGAGCTTGTCGGCGACGGCAAGACTAGATAAATGACCGTACACGACAGAACTCGGCTTATCGACAAACTCAAATTTACCAAATTTGGTCAAGCTACGGCTTGACCTTTTTCATTTGCGTTGCATAGTACAAACTCTTTCAAACATACGATACACAGACTTATTTAGTGGAGGTGCGTATGTTTTTAGAATTTTTATGGACGCTGATTGGCAGGATTGTGTTTTTTACGGGTGCAATCGGTGCGAAAAACTCATTCCCAAAACCGTTATCCAAAGAAGACGAAGAGAAATATCTCGCGCTTGCGGCGAAAGGGGATAATCACGCGAGAGAAATGCTCATAAAACACAATATGCGGTTGGTGGCGCATATCGTAAAAAAATATACGGGCGCAGCGGAAACGGACGATCTAATTTCCGTGGGGAGCATAGGGCTTATCAAAGCCATAGGCACGTATCAACCAGGGCACGGTACGGCGCTTGCTACGTATACGGCAAGGTGTATCGAAAACGAAATATTAATGCTTATCCGCGCAAATAAAAAACATAAAAACAATCTTTCTTTATCCGATCCCGTCGGTACGGATAAGGACGGTAACGAATTGACGCTTATGGACCTTTTGTTTGAAAAGGAAGATTGTGTGTTTGAAGAAGTCGAACGCTCCGTACAGCGGGAAAAGCTTTTAGAGCAAATCAAAAAAATATTAACGGAACGGGAATATACCATTATTTGCTTGCGCTACGCGCTCAAAGGCGGTGTACCGCTTCCGCAAAGAGAAGTGGCAAACGTTATGAAGATTTCCCGTTCGTATATTTCTCGTATTGAAAAGCACGCGATAGAAAAATTACGCGTAAAGCTCAAAGCGGAAGATTTTCTGGATTAAAAATGACAAAAAAATAAAAAAAACGGAAAAAAATACCTTTGCGCACTTGAAAAAAACTTTGGAATGTGGTATACTAATATCGGTTTAGAATGTTTTTCTTAAAAACCGATAACTTTGAAAAAATAATTGGAGGATTTTCACAATGACAATATCACAAGATGTTGCACAGATGTTCTGCGTTGCGAAAGGCGCAGGCGTTGCTCGTCATGAAAACGCTGCCATTCCCGAAGAAGGCAAGTGGGTTCACGCGAAAGAGATTAAAGATATCAGCGGCTTTACGCACGGTATCGGTTGGTGTGCGCCTCAACAGGGTGCTTGTAAACTCAGCTTGAATATCAAGCAGGGTATCATTCAGGAAGCGCTTGTTGAAACGATCGGCTGTTCGGGTATGACGCACTCTGCGGCTATGGCTGCGGAAATTTTGCCCGGCAAAACCCCCTTGGAAGCATTAAATACCGACCTTGTTTGCGATGCTATCAACACGGCTATGAGAGAATTGTTCTTGCAGATCGTTTACGGACGTTCGCAGTCGGCGTTCTCCGACGACGGCTTGTCTATCGGCGCAGGTCTTGAAGACTTGGGTAAAGGACACCGTTCTCAGGTAGGTACGATGTACTCCACCTTGCAAAAGGGCGTTAGATACCTTGAAATGGCAGAAGGCTACGTTACCCGCCTTGCGTTGGACGCAAATAACGAAGTTATCGGCTACGAATTCGTTTCGCTTGGTAAAATGACCGATTTCATCAAGAAAGGTATGGAACCTAACGAAGCTTATCAAAAGGCAATGGGGCACTATGGTAGATTTAGTGCAGAACAGGGCGCGGTGAAGTTCATCGACCCTCGTAAAGAATAAGGAGGATAGCAAGATGTCATTATTTGAAGGATATGAGAGAAGAGTTGATAAAATCAACTGCGTTTTGAAAGAATATGGCATTTCTTCTATCGAAGAATGCAGAGATATCTGCCTTGCGAAAGGCGTAGATTGCGATAAAATCGTTCGTGCTGGACAACCTATCTGCTTTGAAAATGCAGTGTGGGCATATACGGTAGGCTCGGCTATCGCTATCAAGAAAGGTTGCGTAAAAGCGGCTGATGCGGCTGCTGCTATCGGTATCGGTTTGCAGGCGTTCTGTATCCCCGGCTCGGTTGCGCAAAACAGACAGGTAGGTCTTGGACACGGCAACCTTGGCTCGATGTTGCTTTCCGATGAAACGGAATGCTTCTGCTTCCTTGCGGGACACGAATCCTTTGCGGCGGCAGAGGGCGCAATTTCTATCGCGCTGAACGCAAATAAGGTAAGAAAACAACCCTTGCGCGTTGTTTTGAACGGTCTTGGTAAAGACGCGGCGTATATCATTTCGAGAATCAACGGCTTCACGTTTGTAGAAACGGAATTCGATCACGCTACGGAAACGGTGAAAATCGTTTACGAAAAAGCGTTCTCCGACGGCGATAGAGCGAAAGTTAGATGCTACGGTGCAGACTCCGTTCCCGAAGGCGTTGCGATTATGAAACTTGAAAACGTAGGCGTTTCTATTAC
>JAZOPU010000114.1:0-4088 GCA_045655705.1 Candidatus Scatosoma sp. | reverse complement strand
CGGTAGCCCGCGTTATCCGCCTGTTGGTAAAGGGGGATAGAGCCGTTGTTGAACGCCGTCATAATCGTTTCATAGCCGTCTTTATACGAATATTGCATAGACGTAGCGTTATTCACTTTGATCGTAACGCCTTGCGCTTTGGTTACGTAGTGGATTGTGAGCGTGGTGGTAATCGTTTCGGTCGTCGTTTCATAGTTGATAGCGGGGTATTCTCCTGCCGTGAACGTCCAATCCGCTTCGCGCCAGCCGAGCTTGGTTTTGAAATCGCCAAAGCTTTCGTCGCTGATATTCACTTGACTAAGGTTGCAAAGTTCCACGTATTTTTGCGCGTTTACTCCTATTTTGCCTTGGTTATCGCCACCGCCTACGAACGTGCCTGCGTGCGTGTAGCTTGCGCCCATTTCACCCGTGGCAAGCGTTTCGCCGATAGAGAAACTGTCGTTCACGATCGTGTCGTTTTCCGCATAACCGACAAGCCCGCCGGCAAACGAATGACAGTAAGTATCGTCCGTCATAAAAGGGTTATTGGGGGAAATGGTGTTATCCGAATACGCGATTACGTCGCCCGTGGAATACGCCGTGGCAACGGAAGAGTATTGTCCAAGTCCGCCCACGATACCGCCTGCATTGATCGCACCGCTCACCGAGCCGTGGGAAGCCACGTTATGGATAAATACGGGGGCTACGAGAGAGTTCGTAAACGTGTAACCGCTAACCCCGCCTGCGTATAACGTCGCGCCTTTCACGCTCGTTACGTCCACGTCTACCGTGGAATACGCGATTTCCGACGGGGTGGGCAGGTTGTATTCTTGTGCATAGAACGCTTGCTGGCAACCGATAAGACCGCCCGCAAACGCGAAGTAGTTATCGTCCGCAAAAACGTTCAGCTCGCCGTTTACCGCGTCGCAAAGATACATCGTCGCGCCCACGCCGTAGCCGATAAGACTGCCCGCGTAGATAACGGGTTGGGAAGTTTTTGCGTTCGCCGTACCCGCATTGATCGTAAAGTTTTCAAGGCGAATACCGTAGAAAAGACCACTGCTTTGCGTGGTGAGATTGGTTTGCACGCAACCGAACAAGCCTACGTATTGCGAGCTGTCGGAATTGATCGTGAAGTTGGAAATGGTATAACGCGACAGTTCGTTGGTAGACGAGTCGGTATAGCAAGCGAATACACCGCTAAAAAAGGACGTATCCGTGCTCATATCCCCAATGATTTTCAGCTCTTCGCCCTTACAGTCGATATCCGCACCAAGCACGTAAGACGCCGTGGAATACGTTTCGTTGCCCGCGTTGACCTGTTCCGCGATATATATAAGGTCGATAGGACGGGTAACTAAAAACGCGTTGTCGCTGGCACCCGTACCGATCATATTCGATACGTCTTTTACAATCCCGTCAACCTTGACCGTAGCGGAAGAATTGACAGTGAACGAATACACGTCGTCCACGGACGATACCGCCGTGTCGCCAACGAGCACGGTGGGCGTGCCTGCATAGAACGCTCCCACGTCCAAGCGGAAAGAGAGCGTGTCGCCCTGTTTCACGTCCACGGAAACAAGTTCTTCTTTCTTGGTTTCTTCTTCTGTGCTTTCTTCACCCGTTACGAGTTCATAGGTGAACCCTTCGCCTGCGGTGAACGTAACCGTGCAGGTAGGACGGTTATCTTCCGTCTTGTCCTTGCACGCCGTAAGCGCGCCCGCAAAGGCGCAGGTGAACGATATTAAAAATAATCCGAAAAGCTTTTTCATAATTGCCCCGTTTTAATAAATTCGTTTTTTTGCATAATACCCCATTTAAAGCATACACACTTTATTATACTATATATTCGTCGAAAACACAAGAAATTTGACTGCCTTTTCAAAGATTTTTTGCTTGCGTTTGCGCGTGGGCTTGACAAGCACGCGAACTTGTTATATAATATAAGGAAGTAACAAAAGGAAGTGTGGCTATGTCGCAATCAACCAAAGGTTATAAAATTCGCCGTATCTACGAAATTTGTCTTGCAGGTTTGACGATTGAAGTGGGAATTTTGTTTATCGTGCAGGTATGGGCGTTGTTTTCTATGGGCGAAAAAGCATTCTCGCGCGCGTCCGTAGCGGAACATTTCGCGCCGATTTCTCCCTTCTTCTTTTTATGGCTGGCGGGCATTGTCGGCGGGGCGGTGCTTTGGCAAATATTCCCTGCGCAAAAACGTGCGGTTTTGCCCGTGATCGAGCCGAGTGTAACGCTTAAAAAACTTTCGGCAAGGCTTGGCGAAAACTATCAAAGCAAACAAGCGAAAAGACGTTTAATTGTGGCGGTGGCTTGCGCGATCGTGGCGGTGGCTTGCGCCGTCGTTGCCACGCTGTATTTGACGGGTACCTACGAGGCCAAGGCGCAAACGGGCTTTTTTGCGAGCCATAACGAGGCGGAACGCTTGCTCCGCGCAATGCCGTGGGTAATCGGCGGACTGTGCGCTCTCACGTTTGCAAGCTACTATCATAGTTTCAGCGCGCAAAAGGAAATCTCCGTTATCAAAGCGGAAATTATCGAGAACGTGAAAAAGGGTGTGAAAGTAAAAAAACGCGTACAAACACCCACGATTTTAGAAAAAATACCTTTTTTGAAAAGTAAATGGTTCATGGTCGGCGTGCGCGCAGGGCTTGGCATTTTGGCAATAGTATTGATTATTGTCGGTTTTGCAAACGGCGGTATGGCGGACGTACTCGAAAAAGCAATCAACATTTGCACACAGTGCATAGGACTTGGTTAAACGTATGAAAAAATTTTTTAGAAAAATCAAAAACTGGTTTGTAAAACATAAACCGTCCAAAAGAAAGGTGGTGCAGCTCTACGCCGCACTGCTTTATAACGCGAATATCAAAGGCTTTTTCAACGGCAGGATATATAAGGGCGCAACGAAAAATATGTGCGTGCCGGGGCTGAATTGCTATTCCTGTCCGGGAGCTATTGGTTCGTGTCCTTTGGGTGCACTTCAAAACGCGCTCTCCGCGTCTAAAACGAAAACCCCTGCTTACATATTCGGTATTATCATTTTGTTTGGATTGTTGCTTGGAAGAACCATTTGCGGTTGGCTTTGTCCTGTGGGGCTTGGACAAGAACTACTGTATAAAATCAAAACGCCCAAGGTCAAGAAAAGCCGTTTCACGCGCGTACTGTCCTATTTGAAATGCGTGCTTCTCGTCGCGCTTGTGGTAATCGTACCGTTGTATTTTGCAATCCCCGGGTTTTGCGAATATATTTGCCCCGCGGGTACGTTTGAGGGCGGGTTGGGCTTGCTTTCCAACGTCGAAAATGAAGGCTTGCTTGCTATTTTAGGACCGCTGTTCACTTGGAAATTTACCTTGCTCGTTTTGATTATCGTGGCAAGTATATTTTGTTTTAGATGCTTTTGTCGGTTCTTGTGCCCGCTTGGCGCACTGTACGGATTCTTTTGCCGTGTAGCAATGCTCGGGGTGAAACTGGATAAGAATAAGTGTACCGATTGCGGACTTTGCGTAGGCGTTTGCAAAATGGATATCAAACGCGTAGGCGATCACGAGTGTATTCATTGCGGTGCGTGTATTGCCGTATGCCCCGCAAAAGCTATTTCGTGGAAAGGGGAAAAATTGCTCATTCGCGCAAACGACGCGGATATGCCCGCAAGCACGGAAATAAAACCGTTGACGTCTATGCTCAAACGTAAAGAAGAAATAAGCGCGGAGAAGAATAATGACGAAGAATAAAGCCATAAAAATCGGCGCGTTTGCGCTCGCCGGCGCGGTGCTTTGCGGTGCGCTCGTGTATTATAATTTTATTGAAAAAGAACAAACGGGGGCTATGCTCTACGACGATTGCCCCGATTTCACCCTTTCAACGTATAAGGTGGAAGGGGATAAATTCGTGGTATCTGACGAAACGTTTACGCTTTCTGAAAACGTGGGCGAAAAGGTGATTGTGCTGAATTTTTGGGCGACCTATTGCCAGCCGTGTAGAGAAGAAATACCGCATTTTAACGAGTTCTACGAGCAGTATAAAGATAGCGTGGAAGTGGTGATTATCAACGGCGAAACGTCCGTAACGGCGCAAAGCCTGCTCGACGATTT
>JAZOPU010000113.1:0-51858 GCA_045655705.1 Candidatus Scatosoma sp. | reverse complement strand
AAAAAACTTCACTTGTGCGTAGCACATACTTCACTACGAAGTTACTTCACTTTTCACGAAGTGAAAAATTTCACCATAAAAAATCACACTCTCGCGAGTGTGATTTTTTTATAATACCGATAAATATCTGTCGCCGTGGTCTGGCAAAATAAGCACGATATTTTTATCCGCGTTTTCTGCTCTTTGGGCAAGCTCTAACGCGCCCGCAAGTGCCGCACCCGAAGAAATGCCTACGAATAAGCCTTCTTTTTTAGAAAGCTCTTTGGCTTTTTCTATCGCCGTTTCGTCCGCTACGCATATTATTTCGTCGCAAACGCTCCTATCAAAGTTTTTCGGCACGAAGTTTGCGCCGATACCCTGCAACCCGTGCGCACCCGCATGGCCCTTGGAAAGCAACGGCGACGATTTCGGTTCTACCGCGCAAACGCGGATTTTTTTATTTTTTTCTTTTAAATATCTGCCCACGCCCGTGAGCGTTCCGCCCGTGCCCACGCCCGCAACGAAAACATCCACTTTTCCAAAAAGCTCGTCATAAATTTCAGGTGCGGTTGAAGTGTAATGCGCCATAGGGTTTGCGGGATTGTCGAACTGTCCCGCGATAATCGCGTTAGGCGTTTGTTCAAGCAGTTCTTGCGCTTTTTCCACCGCGCCCTGCATGCCTTTTTTACCGTCCGTTAAAACGACTTCTCCGCCGTAGGACTTAATCAGCTTTTGCCTTTCCACGCTCATTGTTTCGGGCATAACAATCACGGCTTTATACCCACGCGAACGCGCCACGAGCGCCAAACCGATACCCGTATTTCCGCTCGTCGGCTCAATCACCGTTCCGCCTGTTTGCAATCTTCCGCTCTCTTCCGCGTCGTCGATCATGGCTTTCGCCACGCGGTCTTTCACTGAACCGCCCGCGTTCAAGCTTTCCACTTTGGCATACAGCCGTGCTTTCAAGCCGTATGCCCGTTCGATTTTTTCCAGTCTTACGAGCGGGGTATTGCCGATAAGTTGTTCTATTTGTTTCATTATTTTACTCCGAATATTTGCAAAATTTCTTCGGGAGATTTGACGATCACGCTTGCGCCGTTTGCCTTTAAAAACGCTTCGCCTTTAAATCCCCAACAAACGGAAATGCAATCCACGCCCGCGTTTTTTGCCGTTTGGATATCCACTTCCGAATCCCCTATATACACCGTTTCTTTTTTGTTCGCGCCGTACCGCTCGATAATCGCATTGAGCGCGTCGGGCGCGGGCTTTTTGCGAATTCCCGCGGCTTCGTTTTCGCCTGCAACCGTATCAAATACACCGGGAAAATACCTGTCCGCAAGCGCGATCGTGGCAAAGTGCGCTTTGTTGGAGAGCACTGCTAATTTTACCCCATTTGCTTTGAGATTATCCAAAAGTGTCAATATTCCTTTATACGGTTTGGTTTGCTCCGCGCAATGCGCTTTATAATATTCTTTGAAATCGGCAAGCACCTTATCGCCGTCCTTCGCGTTTTCACCCGCGGCGCGTTTCATAAGATTGACAATCCCGTTCCCCACGAACGAACGCACTTCATCGCGCGAACGCGTGGGCAGTCCGTTATTTTCGAGAGCAAATTTCACTGCGCTCGTCAAATCTTCAAGCGTATCGAGAATGGTTCCGTCCAGATCAAATACGGCAAGCTTATACATTACAAATCTCCTTAATTACACGCACCGCTTCCGCACGGTTTTCGCTTTTGGTTTTTTCATAAATTGCGGAAACGTAGTTTCTCGTCGTGCCTTCGGAAAGCTTTAACGCGGAAGAAATTTGACGGTTTGTAAACCCTTCATACATCATAATCGCAATCTCCACTTCGCGGTCTGAAAATCCGAAAGCGCGGGCGAGCTTAATTTCCCTGTCCGCAGCCACGTGCTTTGCCGCGTCGGCAATACGGCGAGCGATTTTTGCGGGCAGTATCGTATCCCCCGCGTGCGCGTTCTTGATCGCGTTAATCAGAGCCACACTCCCAAGGTCTTTGAGTAGATACCCGCTTGCACCGTTATTGATGGCGTTGAGAATATAATCGCTGTCGTCAAAGGTTGTCAAGATCACCACTTTCGTTTGAGGATATTCCGCTTTGATGCGTTCGGTTGCCACTACGCCGTTCATATTCGGCATACGAATATCCATCAGCACCACGTCGGGCGTGACCGCGCGCATTTTTTCAAGCGCGTCAAAGCCGTCCGCAGCAATCCCAACCACTTCTAATTCTTCGTCCGTTTCCACCACGTTTTTCAGTTCCTTGGCAAGCTCCAACTGATCGTCGGTGATAAGCACTTTAATCTTGTTCATTCGTTTCCCCCATATCCGCAGGTAGCGTTACGTACAATTCAAACCCCTCGCCCGTTTCCGTGTGATAATGCATTTCACCGCCGAGAGCTTTTGCTCTTTGTTTCATACTCGTAAGCCCAAAACCGTCTATAACGCCTTGCTCGTTCCCGCCCTTGCCGTTGTCTGAAAGCAGGAATTTAATGGTATTTTCTTCCCTTTTTAATTCAAACCAAAACGCCGTTGCACCGCCGTGGCGCAAGCCGTTGGACAAACCTTCTTTGAGCGTGTTGCAAAGAAAACGGAATTTCGCGGGCGATACGCTCGCGTTTTCGATTTCCGAACGGATTTTTATATCCGTACCGTCCGTGGATTCGTGGATAATATTTTCCAACGCGGTTTTCAGCGTTTGGTTTTCGTTGATACCCGAAAGCAAATGTACGCTATCGCGCAGTTCGTCAAGCGCGTGCTTGGCTTGCAGGTTCGCCGCCACGATCTTGCGTTTTGCTTCTTCCGGCTGGGCAGGTAAAATGAGTTTTGCCGCTTCCGTTTGCATAATTACCGTCGTGATAGAATGTCCCGCCGTGTCGTGGATTTCTTTGGCGATCCTTTGCCGTTCTTCCAGCGCCGTTACTTCCGCCACAACTTCGTAGGCTTTTTCTAGTTCTTT
This sequence comes from Candidatus Scatosoma sp., assembly GCA_045655705.1. Taxonomy (GTDB): domain Bacteria; phylum Bacillota; class Clostridia; order Christensenellales; family Borkfalkiaceae; genus Scatosoma. The sequence continues at coordinate 48,902 of JAZOPU010000113.1, read as the reverse complement.
CTTGCTTTTATCAAGCTCTTTGAGCGTTTTATCGAGTTTCAAAAACTGACGATAAAACGCCAAGGCGATTTGCACGGTGAAAAAATGCACGAACAGCGCAAACAGCGAACCGATTGAGCGGGAAATCATAGAAAAGAGCGGCAGTTCTTCGCCCGTTAATACGAACGTTCGCATACCAAACCCCAACGCGTATAACAGCGCGCTAATACAAAGCAAAACGATAGACGTGGACGTTTTTTCCACGCTAAAATAAAATTCGGTGAGCACGAGCATATACACGATAATGGGATACGTGCCGTCCGTCACGAGCAAAAATCCGCTCGCCGCCACGGCGTCGAGCACGTAGAACGCGGTGCGGTTTTTGCCGTTTTTCACGGCAAAAAGTTTGAGCGATTGCGACAACGTCAACACCGTTTCCACAATGAGCGTAGATAGCAACACCCCCCAACCGCCATGCGTGGCAAACACGTAAAAACGTTGTAGTAAAATGAGTATCTCCACGAACACGAGCACGAGAAATATCAGCCATTTACCAAAATAGATAAACTGCTGTTCGTTACGCACGTCGTACTTTCCGAACAACCGCAAAAACGAAGAGCGAAAATCGCGTTTTTCACTCTTTTCCTTTTTTCGCGTGTCTTGTCTCATCTTTTATTCTCTTCCTTTATAGAAAGTTCTTTCAAGCGTCCCGACGTAAAATAACTATACAGTCCCGTTTCCGCAAAAATAACATGGTCTAATAAGAGTACGTTATGAATATTGCAAAGCGTAAGCACGCACTGCGTGGTTTCATCGTCTTTTTGGGACGGCTTGGGCAAGTTCGATGGGTGATTATGCACTAAAACGAGCGCCGACGGCGACTCGCGCGATAACAGCTCACCCAAGGCATCCGCAGATAAAAGCACTTTCCCTAAATTTTGTCCGCCAAAACGCCGACAGCCGTAAAAACGACCGTTGTCGTCTACCAAATACACGTCTACGCATTCATACGGCAATTTAAGCTCCGTATACCGACCTTTAACGAACGCCAAAAAGGATTCTCTATTATAAACGACGGGCCACATACCCGTGGCAATACTATACGGACGGTATTGCGAGCAAATCGTTCCCAAAAGCATCAGTAGCGACGCGGCGTTTTCGCCTACCCCGTCAATCTCTTGCAACGCTTGCAAGGGTGCGTTGAGTACGCCGTTCAAATCCCCAAACCGCGCCAAAAGACGGTGCGCAATGTCGTTGGTGTTACGACGGGGAATTGCATAAAAAAGCAACATTTCCAAATACTCGTGATCGCAAAGCGTACCCTCGGCAAGGCGAGAAAACATTCTTTTTCTATGCCCCGCGTGTTCTCCCATATTCTACTCTCCAAACTTTTTTACATATTGTAACACACTTTCTAAAAAAAGTCAAACGTTGCGCGCCCTTGACTGCTCCGCGCGGAAAATTTTTGCGTTTTTGCCTTGATTTTGTTTCCTAAAATAAAAAAAATGTGTATAATATATATAAGATAACGTTGTGAGGTTTGATTATGGCGCATATTATGGACAAATATTTTGATGCGATCGTCCGCTCCACGTCGGAAATCGTACAATTTGATTCTTCAATGCAACCCGCCGAAGACGGCGCGCCCTTTGGCAAGGAAACGGCAGATTGCTTGGCGTATTTTTTACGCCTTGCCGAGAGCTTTGGTTTTGAAGTGCACAACTACGATAATTATATCGGCGAAGTCGTCTACGGCACAGGCAAAGATTTTGCGGTGCTTTGCCATTTAGACGTCGTGCCCGCAGGCAGCGGTTGGAAGTATCCCCCTTTTGGTGGCGTGATTAACGACGACGTTTCCGAAGGCGGTGTTACGGGCAAAAAGATTTGGGGGCGCGGTACGATGGACGACAAAACGCCCGCAATCGTGTGCTTATACGCGCTCAAAGCGCTCAAAGACCAAGGTATTTCCCTGCGCCGTAAAATCAAGCTTATCGTCGGTTGCAACGAAGAATGTGGTTGGAAATGCATGGAGCACTATAATAAAGTTGCCAAAATGCCCGAAGAAGGCTTTACCCCCGACGCAAACTTTCCCGTTATCTACGCGGAAAAAGGTATTTTGCATTATACGGGCGAATTCGCAATCGAAAACGCGCCGTTCACTTCGCTCCAAGCGGGTACGCGCGCAAATATGGTGTGCGACTATGCCCAAGCCGTGCTCACACGCAAATGTGCAGAAGCACTCGTAGACTATCAAAACCCGATTGCAGGCACGTCCCTTTCCTATGACAACACGACGAATATTTTAAAAGCCTACGGCAAGTCCGCGCACGGATCAACCCCCGATCGCGGTGCGAATGCGTTCCAAGCACTGCTTGCGTTTTTAGCCACGCAAAACGAAGATTGCGCGCGTGCGTATGACATTTTATTTAACGACGGCGCGAATTTAAGCGTGTTACAAGACGAAACGGGCAATCTGACTGCTTCCCCCGACGTAGCAAGCTTTGCTGGCGGTGTTTTGAAAGTAACGACGGATATCCGTTTCCCCGCAACCTTTGCCTTGGCAAGCGTTACCGAGCGTTTGGAAACGGCGGGTGTGAAATATACGATTGAAAACTACCAAGCCCCCCTTTATAACGACCGCGACGGCGATTTAATTAAAACGCTCACGGGTGTATATAATAAGGTTACGGGCGAAAACGCCCAGCCGATCGCAATCGGTGGCGGTACGTATGCGCGGGCACTCAAATGCGGCTGCGCGTTCGGTCCTGAAATTTCGGGCGAAGAAGATACCATTCACCAACCCAACGAATACGTAACCTTTGATCGGATACGGCTTATGAGCGAAGTATATTACGAAGCAATCAAAGCAATATCGGATAACGTAAACGTGTTCAAGCTTGGTCATTGGGTGGAAAAAGAATAACTGAAAAAATTTTACGGGGCGCGGATATATCCGCGCCCCATAGTTTTTATTTATTATTTTCTTGCCGTATATTCGCTAACATTCAGCACCGTTTCCCCGTCGATTTGTACCGTGCGGGGCTGGGTGAATTTCACCGTGATTTCGTTCCCTTCCAAAACGATAACGTTTTTCGTCTTTTTCACGTGTTCTCCCTTGAAAATAGACGGGAAAATCATCAGCGTTTTCAACCTGCCCGAGCCGTGGAAAAGAGTTACGGACAGTTTGGGTTGTTCCCTTCTTTGCTCGGGAGCTGGCAACATTCCCCCGCCGTAGTATCTGCCGTTCATTGTCGGCGCGATCCATACCTTTTTAAAGAAATATTCTTTGCCGTCTACGATCACCGTGGCGTCCGTGGGCGCGTAATGGAAAAGCAAACCCTTGATCGCAACCCCCGTATAATTGACGGGCTTATCCGATTTTTCGCGGAGCTTATCCCCCACTTCGCAACAATAACCGTCGATACCAAAGCCCACGCCGTTCAAAAACGCGTACTCCTTGCCGTTTACCGTAACCGTGGGTAAGTCTTTTACATAATTTTCCATATCCACGAGCTTTTCGCCGTTTTCCGCTACGTCGCGCAAGAAATCGTTTCCGCTGCCGCACCCGTAGTAGTAAATCTTACCGCTTATATTTTTATCCTTAATCGCATTGACGAAACGATTAAGCGTGCCGTCGCCGCCGCAAACGATCACGCCGTCTTCCGCTTGCTTGCTTGCAAACAGCGTGGGATAGCCGTTGTCGCTCGTCACGTCGATATAGGCAAACTCGGCGTCGGGGAAATATTTTTCCACCGCCTGCACTTTGATAGAAGCGTTTCCCGCTTTTGGGTTGTAGAGAATAAAGTATTTCATTCGTAGCTCCTTTGTATGGTTATAAATTTTCAACAAGCGCGAGCAAATCGTCGAAATTGCCGTTGGGATATAAAGAGATATCCTTGCCGTCGCGGTTAATCAGGCAATCGGTGAGCAAGAACACTTTCATTCCCAAGCTCTCCGCAATCATATCTTCGCGCACGTCGTTACCCACCATCAAACACTCCGTCGGTTGCACCCCAAGCTCCTTTACGATATCGAGATAATACGCGGGATTGGGTTTACAATAACGGGAATTTTCATACGTCGTAACGAGCGCAAACTGCGACTTGTCCAGCCCCGCCCAACCGATACGCTTATGCGTGGCAATACGGGGAAATACGGGATTGGTGGCAAGTGCAAGCGTATATCCTTTTTTTTGCAAAATATCCACAACCTGTTTGGCTTTGGGAGTATATCCGCAAGTGCTTTTCAGCTCGTCGAAATTTTCCTCGTAGAACGCGTTGAAATACGGCTCGTCGTCGCGTATGTTTTTCCCGCAAATTTCCTGCGCCGTTTTCCAAAACAATTCTTCGTTTGACGTAGCGCCGTCGTTTTTTAGCATTGCCATTGTGCTTGCCCAAATGGTATGCACAATCTTCTCACTTTCATAGCCATAGCCTGCAAGCTTTTTACCAATGCCTTTAAAATAGCTCTTAATAAACAGGTCTTGATCCATTGGGAGCAGTGTGCCGTCAAGATCAAAAAGTACCGCCTTTATTTTCATTCGTCTTTCTCCTCGCTCGGTGTGTAGTGGAAGGCAAAACGCTTACCTTTGTCGATAATATACACAACGCAAAACAAAAGCGTACCTGCAAGCTCCACGAGCATATCTATCATAGAATCCTGCCGACCAACGTCGAGATATCCTTGCATTGGCGCACCGTTAATAACCGTGCCGTTCACCGTAGGCAACGTGAGCAGTTCTCCCGACGCACCGTATAATTCTTCGTTTAATAAATACGAGTCGATACGATATATAATCGTATCCTTTTGCATATCCGTGTGGAACACGCTGTCAAAGAAATATTCCACAAGCTCCCAAAGCCCCGCGATTGCCATGGAAACGGCAAACCCGCAAAGCACGCAAAGCCAAATATTGCATTTTTCGTCTTTTAAAAAGAGTTTGGGCAAATAAGCACCGAACATAGCAAAGATAATCCCCGCCGCGATATGTAAAAGCTTATCCCAAATTTTTATCGAATAATACAACCCGTACGTATGCCCGAGCATAGGCGAAAACGCATAGAATAAAATCAAAATATACGCGGGCGTGGCAATACGGAATTTACAAAGCTTTTGCGCGATATCGGGAATAGAGCAATACAAAACGGTCAAAATGCAATACAGCACCTGCGTGAACGTCGCCGTGCCTTGCAACCATTTAATACCGAAGATGATAAGGGAAATTAAATTGAATAAATGAAAAGCACAAAACACAAAAAAACGCAACGTGTCCTCTTTTCTTTTCAATTGCAAAAACGCCATTTTTTACCTCTCGTTTTTTTACTCTATATTATATCATTTTCCCGCCAAACCGTCAACCGTTTACACCGCCACTTTATTTGATTAAGCTTTTTATATTATAACACCATTTTTTGTTTATGGCAAGTTTTTTACATTAAAAAGTCATAATTTTATATGACATTGTTGTAAAAATTTGGGGCGGGTATTGCTACCCGCCCGCGTAGGGTTATTTACGGTTACAACAGCCCCCGCCGCTTTGACCTTGCGGATAGAGCGGAAGTTCAAAAAATCCCGCGCAAATTTCTTGGGAATATTCCTGTGCGGGCGGAATCGCGCAATAACCATAGCTGGGAACGAGCAATTCCACGGGCATAGCAATCTTCAAAATAACCGTTGCGCAAATGGACACGGTAAAGCCTTGCGTTTCCGCGTTATACGTGCCTTCGGGCGCAACTGCGCTAACCACCGCTTGCACGGTGAAGGGTATAATCGAAGGCGCGGGCACGTATAAAAGTACGTCTTGGTTTAAAGAAAGCGTTGCCGTTGCACTGCCTTCCACGCCCGTCGCGTCGGTGAAAAGCACTTCTAAGGGTACGCTGACGGTGGCTTGCACACGCGCGCAACGCTTATCCGTTTGGCGATCGACCGTGAGATTTGTAACCGTCGCTTGCGCGCTCGTCGAGCGTGCGGAAACGAACGTTAAAGGGTATGTAACGGTGGCGGGATCGAGATTCGTGAGCGTGAGAGAATAGTTTTCGATCTGCGATTGTTTGATCGCCGCGTCGAAGATTTTTTCCGCCTGAATACAAACTTTTTCCGTTAAACCGTTTATGGGATTGCCCGAAAGCGAGCCGGGGCATTTATCCGATTGAAAATTAGAATAAAAGGACATGGGTATACCTCCTGTTTTCGTTAGTTTCTTATTATCAAGATACTAATATATAGTATGACGAAAAATCAAAGCTTGTGATTATAATATCACTCGCATACCGATATACAAAATATCCGTGCCGTTGACTTTTTCATATCTATCTTCGCTCCCGCACAGCAAAGCCTTGCTATCCCCCGCTCTCGCCGTGTAGACGTTCCCGCGGTAGGCGGGAATTTTCAGCATTTGCCCTGCAAACGGTTGCGATTTTAAACCGTTCTCTTTGACGAGTAAATACGCCGAAACCTGAAACGCCTGCGCAATTTCTTCTATCGTTTGTCCTTTTTTTACTTTGTAATATTTGGGGATTTCTAATTGTAACATACCCTCAATATATGAAACTGCCGCAAAAAAAATGCATAAACGCGGGTGGACAGTCAGTAGAATAATATTATGAAAAACACTACTGCAACTTCTGCTGTCTACGCCACCGCTTCCATCGTTACCTTTCTTTCCGTTGCCGAACGCGCACTCGGGTTTTTATACCGAATCGTGCTTTCCCGTCTGATCGGTGCGGAAGGCTTGGGCTTATACCAAATCGCCCTTTCCCTTTTTTCCGTCTTTCTCACGATCGGCACGGGCGGTATTCCCGCCACCGTTTCAAGATTTATTTGCAAAAGTAAAGCGGAACAAGATACGCGCGGGGAGCGCGCGTCTTTCACGGCAGGTGCAACTCTTTGTTTACTTTTGACCGTGCCCGTAGTCTTACTGTTTTTGCCGTTTGGAGAAAAGTTTACCTTTCTTTTTTCCGACGACCGCGCCCTGCCCGTGTTTAAAATTTTACTCGTGGGTTTGGTTTTTTCCTCGCTCTATGCCGTCATTCGCGGACATTTTTGGGGCAATAAGAAGTTTTTAACAGGCTCTATCCTTGAAATCGCGGAAGAAACGGTTATGGTGATTGTAGGCGTGCTTTTATTGCAATCGGTGGACAGTTCTCTCGACGGTGCAACCAAAGCCGCCTACGCCGTCGTCATTTCTTATCTTTTCTCTTTCACCGCGTCCGTGCTTTGCTTTTTTCTTGGCGGTGGAAAGCTTGCGTCCCCGAAAACAACGCTCAAACCGTTACTGCGTTCCAGTCTTCCGATCACGAGCGTGCGGGCAAGCACTTCACTCGTAACTTCCGCCGTTGCCGTTTTGCTCCCCGCCATGCTTATGCGCGCGGGAGCAACGAGCGGAGAAGCCCTCAAAATTTTCGGCGTGGTATCGGGTATGGCAATGCCCGTGCTCTTTATCCCCGCAACGGTGATCGGTTCTTTTTCACTCGTACTTATCCCCGAGCTTTCCCAAGATTATTATGGCAAAAACACTGAGCGTTTATATAACAATCTCGAACGGGGTTTGACCGTTTCCTGCCACGTTGCTTGCGTGCTATTGCCCTTTTTCTACGCGCTGGGGCGAGATCTTGGCACGATCGCTTTTTCCGAGCCTTTGGCAGGAGAGATGATCGTGAAAGGTTGCGTAATTCTTTTGCCTATGAGCCTGACTATGATTACGACGAGTATGCTCAACTCCATGGGCTTTGAACGGCAAACGTTTATCTTTTATTTTCTCGGTGCGGCGGCAATGCTCCTTTGCGTATTGCTTTTGCCCTCGCTTTGCGGTGGCTACGCCTATCTTATCGGGCTTGGCGCAAGCTACGTCGTGTGCGCAGTTTGCAATCTCGTCTTATTATCCAAAAAATGCCCCGTACTTTTCAAAACACGCGGTAAACGAATGGCTTTCAGCGCTGGGGCGGGCATTTGCGCCGTTTTACCTTTATCCATCGTCGGAATTGCGCTGGAAAAGCTGTTTTCCGCTTTTTGTTCCGCCCTGCCCGCGGCGGTGCTTGCGGGCGCGTTGCTTGCGTTTTCGACCTTTGGCGTATACATACTTCTATTTCGACGTAGAAAAAAATGAGCTTTTTCCCTGTTTTTTCCGCTTTTACCCCGTCCGTTTCTTGACATTCGGAGAAATTAAGAGTACAATAATAACGTAAAATAATTTAGCAAGGAGAAATATTTTATGGGCTACAAAACGAAAGAATGGCGCAACGCAATGCGCGTCACGCTTGACTACAACAATATGACGGATACGTTTTTGGGCGAACAAGGTTTTTCCGCGAAAGATCTCGCGGCGTATAACCGCAAAGCAACCAACGCATTCCGTTACGTAAAAGAAAATCGCGGTAAAGACGAATTGTATATGGGTTGGACGGAGCTTCCCTACAACCAAAACGAAATCGTTGCGGACATTTTGGAAACGGCGAAAGATATCCGTCGTAAGTTCCAAAACTTCGTGGTGCTTGGTATCGGCGGCAGCGCGCTCGGTCCGATTATGGCGTTCAACGCGCTTTGCCATTTGCACTATAACGATCTTCCCAAAATTAAGAGAAAAGGTCCTAAATTCTACGTGGAAGACAACGTAGACCCCGTGCGTATGCGCGATCTTCTCGACGTGATCGACCCTGCAAAAACGTGTTTTAACGTCGTTTCCAAATCAGGCGCGACGAGCGAAACCATGACGCAATATCTCATTATTCTCGACCTTTTGAAAAAAGCGGGCGTGGACATGAAAGAAAACGTAATCTTCACCACCGACGCGCAAAAAGGCAATCTGAAAAAGATTTCCGACGAAGAAGGCGGGATCAAGAGTTACGTACTCCCCGACGGCGTTGGCGGTAGATTTTCGCAGCTTTGCCCCGTGGGACTTTTGCCTGCGGCGGTGCTCGGCATTGATATCAAGGGCTTACTCGCGGGTGCGGCGTATATGGACCGTATTTGTAAATCCCCGTCTATGTATAAAAACCCTGCGCTTATGTGCGCAACCTTGCAAATCGCGGCAATGGAACAGGGCAAGAACGTGGGTGTTATGATGCCCTATTCGGACAATCTTAAATTCCTTGCCGATTGGTATTGCCAGCTTTGGGCGGAATCACTGGGTAAAAACGTAACGCTTGACGGCAAGCCCTGCAACGTGGGACAAACGCCCGTGAAATCGCTCGGCGTTACCGATCAACACTCGCAAGTACAGCTCTACACCGAAGGTCCTTTCGATAAAGTCGTAACTTTCCTGTCCTTGAAAAAATACGCTTGCGAAATGCCTATCCCCCACGGTTGCGAAAGTATTCCCGACGTAGCATTCCTTGGCGGACACACGATGGAAGAACTCATTCAAGCGGAAAACGCGGCAACGGCGTATGCGCTCACCAAAGCAGGCAGAATGAACTATACGCTTTGGATTCCCGAGCTTAACGCGTTCACACTCGGACAGCTCTTGTTCTTGTTTGAATTGCAAACGGCGTATGCGGGCGCAATGCTCAACATCAACACGTTCAATCAACCGGGCGTGGAAGAAGGCAAGAAAGCAACCTTCGCGCTTCTTGGCAAAGCAGGCTATGCGGAAAAGAAAAAGGAACTCGACTCGCTCCCTGCAAAAGATATGCGTTGCATTATCTAAAAAATCTCAAATCCCCAAGCCATTACGGCTTGGGGATTTTTTTCGTTCGTTGTATAAACTTCTTTTTTTCCGTCTATAATAAGACAAGCAAACAAGAAACCACCCCTTTTACATATAATGTAATAAGGAGCAAATTCGGGTTTTCAAAAGAGGTATTCAAAATGAACGTAAAACGCGGTGAATTATATTATGCCGATTTATCCCCCGTCGTGGGTAGTGAGCAGGGCGGTATACGCCCCGTACTCGTCGTGCAAAACGATATCGGGAACAAATATTCCCCCACCATTATCGCCGCCGCCGTTACCAGCAAAATCAACAAAGCCAAGCTTCCCACACATATCGAACTCCCCTCCGCCTATGGGCTTGCTAAGGACAGCGTGATTTTACTCGAACAAATCCGCACCCTTGACAAACGCAGACTTAAAGAGCGTATCGGCGAACTACCGCCCGCCACCATGCTCCGCGTCAACCGCGCCATTTTGATAAGCCTTGGTTTCCCCGTAAATAATTAGTCAAAAATAGTACTTTTTCCTTAAAAACGCCCAAGTTTCGCGGCGTTTTTTATTATATACTATACGCATACGTTTTTAACGGAGGCGATTATGACGATTAAAAAACCCGTGGATTATTCCCGCGTCCTTTTATACCTACTCTTTGGCTGTGCCATGCTGTTCTTGCGGTTTGTCTTGGACAACGGCGAACCGATTGCGCTCGCGCTCGTGTTCGCGCTCGGCAGAGCAGGGCTTTCCCCCTATCTATCCGCGTTTTTATTTTTTTGCACGGCTTTTATCGGTTTTGATTTTCTTGGGCTTGTACTCTACGCGCTCCAAGCCGTGCTCGTTTGCGTTGGCTTTTTAATACGCGCGCGTTTAAAAAAATCGGACGCGCCCGCGGCAGAACTGCCCGCTTTTCTTTCGCTCATGCTTGCACTTGGGGCGTTCGTGGCGTTCGCGCCGTTTACCCCCTATCCCCTGCCTTTTGATTTTTCTTTGCCCGATATCGTGCAAAAGGTCGTGATCGGCGCGCTCGTGTTTTTGCTTTCCGCCACCTTTTCCGTTGGCTTGAAAGCGTTGCTTAAAAAGTTTTTGCACTGCCGTTTGCGTGGTGACGAGCTGGTTTTCTCCATTCTTTTTTTCGTGCTCACAGGGGTGGGATTAACGCGGCTTTTTGGTTTGAACGCATACCTGGGTGTAGCGTTTTTCCTTTTGCTCGTGTTTGCCTACGTAACCAAGGACGCAAGCGCGTGCGTGTGCGCGTTCGTCCTTTCTCTTTCTCCGCTCCTTGCCGTAGGCTACGCGCCCGACCGATTTTTTATCTACGGCGTAACGCTTACGCTGTTCGTGCGCTCAGGTCGGCTTGCCACCGCTTGCTCCTTTCTTTGCGTGTTTTTCTTATACGCCTACGCGGACGGTACGTACACGCTCCAAACTTCGGGTTTGGTGCAAGCCATACTCTCCGCCGTGATTCCCGCGCTATTATTCGTGCTTTTGCCAACGCCCCTTATGCGTGAAATGGAAAACAAGCTTATTTTCTACCGTGAGAAACACCTTTCGCGCATTGCTATCAACCGCAACCGCGCCGCAATCGGGCAACAGCTTTTTGAAATTTCCGCCGTCTTTAAAGAGATCCAAGCCACCTTTGGGGTACTTGGCACGACGGAAGCGGAAGAGAGCGCGCAAGAATACGTGCGTGCGCTCGCGGTGGAAAACGCGTGCAAGCCCTGTCCGCGTTATAGCGTATGCGCGCGGAAAAAAATACATAGCGAGTTTTCTAAAATCGTAAAAATCGGGTGTTTGAAAGGGAAAGCGAGCTTAATTGATTTACCCAAAACGGTATCCGACGCGTGCATTTATCAAAACAACGTGCTAAAAGCCGTCAATTCCCAACTTGGAGATTACAGGCGGTATATGACGGAAACGGAAAACGCCGCTTCGGGGCGGGCACTTCTTGCCCGCCAAGCGCAGGGTGTAAGCGAGATTTTGAAAAATCTTGCTTTGGAACAAAGCGAACCGCTGAAAATATACACGGAAGCGGAACACCGTTTGGGCGTGGCGCTCCTGAATGCAGGTATTATTTGTTCAGAAGTGCTTATCTACGGCGGGGAAGAAGAACTTACGCTATCGCTCGTGAGCTACGGAAAAGCGGACGTGAAAAAAATCGCCGCCGTGGCAAGTCATACGCTGGGCGCGGAAATGATGATTTCCAAACGCTTAACGCTCGGTAGCGACAGATTTTGTTGTATTTTGCGCAAAAAGCCGTTATTCGACGCGGCGTTCGGCGTTGCGACGACTACGAAAGCGGGCGAAAGCGCGAGCGGGGATACGCACTCGGTTATCAAAATCGACGAACGGCGGTTTCTCGTTGCGCTCTCCGACGGTATGGGTAGCGGAGAATACGCAAAGCGTATCTCCGAAAGCACGATATCCCTTTTAGAAAGCTTTTATCGCGCAAAAATCCCCCAACCCACCGTGCTTTCCACTATCAACAAGCTACTCACTTTTAGCAAGGAAGAAACGTTTGCCTGTGTGGATATCGCCATCGTCGATCTCACGGACGGCAGGGCGGATATCGTGAAAATAGGTTCGCCCGTTGGTTTTATCCTGTCCGACAATACCGTTAAGGTTTTAGAAAACGGCTCGTTGCCCTTAGGTATACTCGACGCCCTACACCCCACTGCATCTTCGTATGAGCTTTCCGAAAACGACGTATTGCTATTTTTAAGCGACGGAATCACCGACGCGTTCGGCTCGACTACCGATTTATACGACGTACTCAAAACCATGCCTATCCACAACCCCCAACAGCTTGCCGATCTATTGCTTGAAAAAGCGTTAGAAGCCTATGGGGGCAACGCCAAAGACGATATGACGGCACTTGCCGTGCGGTTATTCCGCGCGGCATAGAAAAACACCGCAACCTACGTTGCGGTGTTTTTATTTACTGATTAGTTCATTTTTTCAAGCAAGCGAAGGTCGATACCCTTTTCGCCGATCTTGATGATTTCAACTTTTACCTTGTCGCCGATATTGAGTACGTCTTCCACTTGATTTACTCTTTGTTCGGAGAGTTTAGAAATGTGGATCATACCGTCTTTGCCGGGAGCAAATTCAACGAACGCGCCGACTTTGGAAAGAATTCTCACAACCACGCCCACGAACATATCGCCAACTTCGGGATCGTGTGCAATCGATTCCACAATCGCTTTCGCACGGTTTGCGTTCGCCACGTCGCCGTAGCAAGCGATACATACCGTTCCGTCTTCTTCGATATCGATCTTCGTGCCCGTTTGTTCGATAATCTTGTTAATAACTTTGCCTTGCTTACCAACCACGTCGCCAATCTTTTCAGGATTGATCTTGAACGTGATGATCTTGGGCGCATACGTGGAAAGTTCTTCGTTTACGGCAGGGATACATTCGAGCATCTTGCCAAGAATGTGCTTTCTCGCTTCTTGCGCTTGTGCGATTGCATCAAGCATGATTTCTTCGGAAATACCTTTGATCTTGATGTCCATTTGGATCGCCGTGATACCCTTGTCCGTACCAGCAACCTTAAAGTCCATATCGCCAAGGAAGTCTTCCAAGCCTTGGATATCCGTCAAAATCACGTATTTGCCCGTTTCGGGATCTTTTACAAGACCCATAGCGCAACCTGCAACAGGTGCTTTAATGGGAACGCCTGCATCCATAAGCGCCATCGTCGAACCGCAAACGGACGCCATCGAGGACGAACCGTTGGAGGAATAGATATCCGATACCACGCGGATTGCATAAGGGAATTCGCTTTCGTCGGGAATTACGGGAACGAGTGCGCGTTCCGCAAGTGCACCGTGACCGATTTCACGACGGCCGGGGCTACGAAGTGCCTTTGCTTCGCCCGTACAATAGCCGGGGAAGTTGTATTGATGCATATATCTCTTTTCTTCTTCTTCGTCAAGCCCTTCCATTCTTTGCGCTTCGCCGAGCATACCAAGCGTACAGGTCGTGAGCGCTTGCGTTTGACCTCTCGTGAATACTGCCGAGCCGTGTACGCGGGGAAGAATACCGTGTTCGCACCAAATGGGACGAACTTCTTTGAGCGTTCTGCCATCAGGGCGCACGCCGTTTTCAAAGATTTTCTTTCTAACGATGCTCTTTACGATATAGTAAATGGAATCTTTCACTTCACGGATCTGATCGGGATAGATTTCTTTGAAATGCTCCACGATTTCCGCTTCCGCTTGCGCTTGGCGAGCTTGTCTTTCTTGACGATCGAACGTGTCGAGCGCGGCGTAGAGTTTATCGTAGCCGTATGCTTTCACTTCCGCATCAAGCTCTTCGGGAATGTGGTAGAACTCCATTTCTTTCTTGGGTTTACCCACTTCTTTGGCGATTTCTTCCACGAACGCGCAAACCTTTTTAATTTCTTCGTGACCGTAGGTGATCGCGCCGACCATTTCCGCGTCGGTAACTTCTTTCGCGCCTGCTTCGATCATAAGGATCGCGTCTTTCGTACCCGCAAGGGACAAATGAATGGTGCTCTTTTCTTTTTCTTCCACGGTGGGGTTGATGATATACTTACCGTCGATAAGTCCCACGATTACCGAACCCGTAGGTCCTGCCCAAGGGATATCGGAAATGGAAAGAGCGATAGACGAACCGATCATTGCGATAGGCTCGGGTGCGATATCGGGGTCAACGGAAAGTGCCGTTGCAATAACCACGACGTCGTTGAAAATTCCTTTGGGGAACAACGGACGGATAGGTCTATCGATCAAACGGCTAATCAAAATAGCCTTGTCCGAAGCTCTACCCTCGCGCTTTTTAAATCCGCCGGGGATTTTACCTACGGCGAACATTTTTTCTTCGTAGTCTACGGACAAGGGGAAGAAATCCATTCCTTCTCTCGCCGTTTCCGACATACATACCGATACGTGTACCGCGGTATCGCCGCAACGCACCAAGCAAGCGCCGTTGGCTTGTTCTGCGTATTTGCCGATCTCAACGGTGAGTTCTCTCCCCGCATAGTCTGTTTTGAATACTCTGCTGTTTTCTAATGCTGGCATTTTTTTAATCTCCTTTCTACTATTCTTTTTTGTTCTTGTCCGCCTACGTCGCCCGACGGGGGCGGGTTATCAAGCAAAGCTTAGATTTCGCTATGCCAAAGCTTGTCCTACGCCTTGCTATCCACAAAAAAGAGCGAGTTAAAACACCCGCCCTTTTGTGCTTGCATTATTTTCTCAATCCCAATGCTTCAACGATCGCTCTGTATCTTGCGATGTCTTTTTCTTTCAGATAATCCAAAAGACCGCGGCGCTTACCTACCATTTTCAAAAGTCCGCGACGGGAATGATTGTCCTGCTTGTTAGCTTTGAGATGCTCGTTGAGGTGGTTAATTCTCGCCGTCAACAATGCGATCTGTACTTCGGGCGAACCGGTGTCGCTTTCGTGGGTTGCGTGTTTTGCAATAATTTCTTTCTTTTCCATTTCTTTTTATCCTCCTATGGAACGTTTTTCGTATCGCCAAGCATAGCGTGGAGAATCGCTATCCCTCGCGACCGTTATTACTATTTTACCATAAACTTTCACGAAAGTAAATTAAAATCAAGCCGTTTTTTTGCTTTTATTGAAAAAATTTCCGCTTTTCTTCAATTATTTTATCTATATTTTCAATATACGTTTTCAAATCCTTTTGCGAAGCAAACCTATCAATCCTGCCGATCGCGTTTTGCACGCGCTTGGAAATGGCGTTTGCGCCAACGGCAAGGTTGTTTGCCGTTTCTTCCATTACGTCTATATTATATACGCACGCATACCCCGCTTTCGTCCAACCCACGTTCTCGTTGTTTCCCGCTTGGTATTTTTGACGATACATATAATAAGGCAAATACCCGTTTCTACCCAAAATTTCTCTCGAACAGCCGACCATATCCGAAATAAGCGCGTTCTCGATATAGGAAATTTCTTCTTTGAGTTTTGCCCCCGATTTCAAAGACAAACAATGCACCGTGATATTTTCCGCGCCCGTTTCCACCGCTTTTTCCACGCCCAAGGCAAACGTTTCCACCGTTTCGTCCGTAAGTCCTGCAATCAAATCGATATTGACGGCAAAGCCGTATTTTTCCGAAAGCTCGTATGCGCGGTAAAAATCCGCAACCGTATGTTTTCTGCCGATTTTTTGCAAGGTGATATCCGAAAAGGTTTGCGGATTGATACAAATACGGTTCACGCCGTAATCTTTGAGCAATCGCAATTTTTCTTCCGTGAACGTGTCGGGACGCCCCGCCTCCACGGTGTATTCCGCTTTGTTATCATATAACTGCTTTGTTGCAAGCAGTACCCTTTCCAAATCGGGCGCGTCGAGCGCGAAGGGCGTACCCCCGCCGATATATACGCTACGCAAGTTTCTCACAAGCGGTTTTGCGCCCGCAATTTCTTTTTCCAAACAGTCTAAATAGGCAGGCAAAAAGTGTCTTGTCTTATCAATGGGCGCGGTGATAAACGAACAGTACGCGCACTTGGTCGGACAAAACGGAAGGGATACGAACACGTCCGTGTTCTCGTCGTTCTTTTCGTATATCCCCTTTTGCGTTTGCAATATTGTTTCCACGAGCGCGGTGTTTTTCGCACCTACGTGCATTTTATCAAACAGCTCTTTATAATCTCTGCCGTTTTCTATCTCCGTATAGGCGAGCTTGGTCGGGCGTATACCCGTGAGTGCGCCCCAAGGCATATATTCCCCGTATTTTTTGGACAAAATCTCGTATAAACGGAGCTTGGCAAAACGACGTTCATAGCGTTTATAATCCAGCTCTCCCCCCACCGCTTGAACATCTTCAAAAGCGTAGTTTTCCCCGTCAATTTCAAACGCGTTATAAAACACGCCGTTTTCAAAACGAAAGGCGTGTGTGATCGTTTGCGGACGGTTTTTAAACAGCCTTGCCACGTCCAATATTTCATTTTCTAAAAACGCGCAGTTGGTGGTGAGTGTCATATTATACGTCTACCAAAAAAGGATTTGTCCTTCTCTCCGTTTCCAAAGTTGTTTCTTCGTTATGCCCTGCATACACTTTCATATCCCCTTCAAGCAACGCAAGCCTTAACAAACTGTGTCTAAGCATTCCCATATCCCCCGTGGGAAAATCCGTTCTGCCAATGCTACCAGCAAAGAGCGTATCGCCCGTGAACAAATACCTGCCCCCGCCCTTTTGCTTAAAAAGATAGCTAACGCTCCCTTTGGTATGCCCGGGCGTGAACAGCGTTTGAAAGGTCAAACCGCACAAAGTCCGCTGTTCATTATCTTTAAGCGTTTCGTCGATTTGATACTCCACGCGGGGCGAACCAAATAGCTCAAACAAATCCGCGCTCGTGCCCACGAGCGGTTTTTCGTTTTCCGAGCAAAGCACTTTCGCGCCCTGTTTTTGGAGTGTTTCCACTCCGCCCACGTGATCGAAATGACAATGGGTGAGAAGTACGTATTGCGCTTGCAATCCGCGGTTATTTAGTTCTTCCAACACGCGAGGCTGTGCGGGGTCAATCACGACGGCATTTTGATTGTCCGCCGTCAACACGTAGGTATTTGAACCAAAGCCACGGGGGTATATCGTAATTATCTGCATTTTTTAACTCTGCGCGGACGTCATTCTATGCACTTCGTAGATACGCTTGTCCGTTTGCATTTTTTTAATCAACATATCCACTTCGACAAGATCGGCAAAGGAAATAACCGCTTCCATCACCGCGTCTCCGCTCTTATCCGTTCTGCCGTTGATGGAACTGAGCGAAAGTTTTAAATCGGAAACGACGCTCGAAAGCACGGAAAGCCCCACCGCCTGATCCACGGCACGGATATAAATATTCGCATTAAAGCGTTGGCGCGTGCCTTCTTCCAAATCCCAAGCCGCCGTTTGCAAACGGTTTGTTTCCAAACCCTTGATATTCGGACAGTCGGCTCTATGAATAACCACGCCCCGACCGCGGGAAGTAAATCCCACGATCTCGTCACCAGGCACGGGCGAACAACAGCCTGCAAATTTAACGAGCATACCCGCCTGTCCGTTGACAAGCACACCGCCCGTACTGCGGTGCTTACCTGCGCCCGTAGGAATTTCAAATGCATGTGGCGTTTCTTTGCGGTAGAAGTCAATCAGCTTGAACAGGATTTGATTAACGGAGATAGAACCATACCCCACCGCCGCGTACATTTCCGCCATTTCCCCAAACGAAAAGCGATCAGAAATGCGTTTAAAGCTTTCCGTGGTAAGCAAGGACGAAAGCGCGTAACCACGCTTTTTCGCTTCTTCTTCTAATTTCAGTTGCCCGATACGGATATTTTCGTCTTTGAGTTCGTTTTTATAAAACTGCCGAATTTTCGCTTTCGCACTCGACGATTTAATAAATTTAAGCCAATCGCGAGAAGGACCTTTGGAGTTGGGAGAAGTGATAATCTCCACCACGTCGCCCACTTCCAGCGTGGTGGTAAGCGGTACGATTTTTGAATTGACGCGCGCACCCGTGCAACGGTTGCCCACTTCCGAGTGAATCGCGTAGGCAAAGTCGATCGGCGTTGCTTCGGGGGGCAAGGAAATGACTTTCCCGCGGGGCGTGAACACGAGCAGTTCGTGGCTATACAGCTCCGTTTTGAGCGCGTCGATAAATTCTTTGGAGTCCTTTAAATCCCCCTGCCATTCCATCACTTCTCTAAGCCAAGTCAAACGGCTTTCAAAGTTATTTTCCGTTTCCGCCGTGCGCCCTTCTTTATATTTCCAGTGCGCTGCGATACCAAACTCTGCAATCTTGTGCATTTCTTCGGTGCGGATTTGAATTTCAAAGGGCTGACCGTATTTGGTCATAACCGTCGTGTGAAGCGATTGATATTTGTTGGGCTTGGGCGTTGCGATATAGTCTTTAATACGCCCGGGGATAGGCTTCCACTTTTCGTGGATCTCGCCAAGCACCGTATAGCACGCGCGCACGTCTTTTACGATAACGCGTACCGCGGAAAGATCGTATATCTGGTCGAGCGTTTTGCCCTTATTCTTCATTTTTTTATAGATAGAATAGAAGTGTTTAGGTCGACCGAAAACTTCCCCTTCTACCCCGTCGTGTTCCATAAGCTGTTTAATCTCTTCCACGATTTGCGCAACGAATTCTTTGCGCTCGGACAACCGTTCGCGGATATTGTATAAGAGATATTCATACGATTCTGGATCGAGATATTTCAGACACAAATCTTCTAATTCGCACTTGATTTGCGAAATACCAAGTCTGCCTGCAAGCGGTGCGTAGATTTCCAACGTTTCGCTTGCCATACGCTGTTGGCGTTCGTGTGATAAAAAGTTGAGCGAACGCATATTGTGCAAACGGTCGGCGAGTTTGATAATAATCACGCGCACGTCCTTTGCCATAGCCACGAAAATTTTACGGAAATTTTCCGCGTCCGCGTCTTCTTTGGATTTAAATTCGATTTTTTCGAGCTTGGTAACACCGCTCACGAGTGCCAAAACTTCCGCGCCGAATTCTCTTTTTATATCTTCTTCGGTAGAATCGGTGTCTTCGATTACGTCGTGCAAAAGTGCCGCGGCAATCGTAGCCGCGTCCAAGCCCAGCTCCATAAGGATATCCGCCACCGCGCACGGGTGGATAAAATACGGTTCTCCCGACGCGCGTTTTTGGTTGGCGTGCGCATTCTCCGCATACGCATATGCTTTTACGAGCATACGCCCTTCGTCGCCGTCATAAAGTTGTTTAATCGTTTGTAAAGTGTTTTCCATAACGTTATCTATTTTGTAATAAACAAACTTTTCTATAAATCGCGGAATCGGTAAGTTCCGCTTTCACACCGCGATACACGGTGAGCCTGCCGTCGGTAAATTCCACCAAGCCTAATTCTTCAAACACGTTGAGTGCAAAGATAAACTCCAATTTATCAAAACCCAATCCGTCGCAAGTATACGCAAGTTCTTCCGCCGTCGTACCGCAAAGCGCGCTCACGTCGCGCCGTAACGCTGAAAAAATATCCAGTAGCCGTTCCCGCGAAACGGACAAGCGTTCAAACACCGTGTATCCGCATATCTCGGTATTCACGTATACCGTTCTGCCTTCCAGCGAAGAAACGTTCATATCCAAAGGCGTGTCCAGGAAAATGATATCCCGATATCCCGACAAATCCGCGTCGGGCGCGGGGGATACGATCAGCGTGTTGCCAAGATTTCTCGACGCGGGATAGAACAAATCGCAATCCCAATCTTTTAATATCTCATAGCTTAAAAGCGTTTTTCTATCCGACGCAATTAAGCAAAGCCCGTATCGACATTCCGCCGTCTTTTGCTCGATTAGCTCGTTTGTTTCCGCGGTCGAAAGACTAATATGTTCCACCCCCACCGTTTCGCCTTGCGAGCGGGCAACCGCGTTGGCAAAAATACTTGCGGAAGCTTGTCGCCCCGTCCTGCCGTCGTAGATAAGATCTCTAACCAATCCTTTGATATAGTCCCTGCCTTTAAAATGGGAAACGGAAACGTCGAACACGATCTTTTTGCGCACGTCGCTTTCGATAATCTTCAAATGCTTCAAGCCCGAAAAATAGGTAAGATCAATATAATCGCTTTTCACGGACAAGTGCGGTGAGCCGAATTTTAACGGTCTTGCCACGCACGCGCCTGCGGAAATAGCAAACAGCGGTCGGCGGTGTCCCACCCCGTAAGGCTCCATTGCCATAAGCTCGCGGGCAAATTTTTCAGGAAAAGAAGAGGTGATTTCTTCGCTGATATACACGCGCTGTTCAAAATCTTTCGCGGTATAACGCGCACCGATCTCGTCACCCAGTGCCCGCTCTAAATTTTCAAAGTTATCCACGCGCACGTTCACGCCAGCCGCTTGCGCGTGCCCGCCGAATTCTTCGATATATTGACTGCAATTTTTTAACGCCGTGAAAATATTCACGCTTTCAATACTTCTTGCACTGCCTTTGAGCATATCGCCGTTATGCACGAACAGTAACGTCGGGCGGTTATATTCTTCCGCAATCCGCGCCGCCACGATACCGATAAAGCCCGTGTTCCAGCTCTCATCGGAAAGCATAATCACGTTCCCGTAAGCACCTTTTTCCAATAATTTCTTTTTAGCGGAAAGATATAATTCGTCGCAATATTTTTGCCGTTCGGTGTTATACAAACAAAGCTTTACCGAAAGATCGTGGATTTTTAAGGGATCGTCGCAGGTGAACAGCTCGAACGCCGCGCGCGCGTCGCCCATACGCCCCGCCGCGTTAATTCTCGGTGCGACGGTGAAAGCGAGCGTTTGTGCCGTGATCCCGTCGTAGGTTTTGCCGATCAAGGGCGCAAAGCAAGGACGAATATCCGTGTTGAAAAGTTTAAGCCCTTCCGTTACGATATCGCGGTTTTCCCCAAGCAAGGGCACGCTGTCCGCCACCGTTGCAAGCGTGGCAAAATCCAAATACTGATACGCCTTTTCCCCAATGAGTGCGCAAGCCACCTTGAACGCAACCCCCGCACCGCACAAGTTATCATAGGGATAATCGTCTTTGAGTTTGGGGTTGACGATCACGCAATCGGGCAAAATTTCAGGAAGTTCGTGGTGATCGGTTACGATCACGTCCGAACCAAGCTCGTAGATATATTGCGCTTCCTTGGCGCACGAAATACCGCAGTCTACCGTGATAAAAAGCTCTGGATTACATTCTTCAAAAATCCTGTCGATCATTGCTTCGGAAAGACCGTAGCCGTCCGCGCGTTCGGGAATATACACTTTCGCGTCGATACCAAAATCCCTAAGCGCGTGGAACATAATGGCGGAAGCACAAACGCCGTCGGCGTCGTAATCGCCAAACACCGCGACCGTTTTTCCTTCGTCGCGGGCGGTTGTGAGCATCTCCACCGTTTCTTGCATTCCTTTCATTAAAAAGGGCGAAAGGAAATTGCGACGGGACGGGTTCATAAACCGA
This sequence comes from Candidatus Scatosoma sp., assembly GCA_045655705.1. Classification (GTDB taxonomy): domain Bacteria; phylum Bacillota; class Clostridia; order Christensenellales; family Borkfalkiaceae; genus Scatosoma. The sequence goes on along the minus strand of JAZOPU010000113.1, from coordinate 27,340 downwards.
CGCATCTTTTGCGCCGTGTCTACCCCGCGCGCGTATAAAATACGCACGACGCTTTCCGTCAAGCCCGTTTCCAGCGCAAGTTCGGCAATATTATTTAATTGTTCTGCCGAAAATGCATATTCGGAAACGAGTTTTTTCATAATTTTTCCTTTTTATAATAATATCGGGAGGACGCTTACGCCCCCTCCCGACCCTGTTTACAGCAGTTTATTCTTGCGTTTGTTCCGCTTTTTCTTCTCTTGCTTTTTGCATAGAAGTCTTTTTCGCACCAACGTATCCGCTCTTTTTCTCCGCGGCTTTCTTATCCGCTTTTTCTTTGAGCGCAAGCGTCATAGCGGGCGCGAACACGTAGCCGATAAACAAACTCACAGCAAGCGCAACGATTGCCACGACTGCAAACCAGCTTGCCGCCGTCGTTGCAATCACGCCCGTGAGCAAGATTGCTCCGCCAAGCAATACCGCCAAACAAAGCGTTTCCTTGCACGCCGAAGATTGTATCACGAGTTCTTCCGCCGTTTTATCCTTTGCGTTTTCCGCACGCATATTTGCGCGAAGATTATTAAACGAAAGCATTGCGAGCACCGCGCTTACGATAGATGCAAGCACGATGGGTTGCAACGAAGATACCGTGAACGGGATACGGGTAAGCAATACGATTGCCGCCGTCATAACCCCGCCAAGGAGCGCGCACGCACCTGCCACAAGCCCCATATAGCTCTTATAGCGAACAGCCACGTATACGAGCGCGAGCACGGAAATAACCGCCACTGCGATTGCCGCTCTCACGAAATAAGAAACGGGGATATTCGTTGCAAGCGTTTCACTGCCCGAAGCTACGGTGATAAACGCGTTACCCCAACCTTCTTCCGAAGAAATTTTGTCAGCAAACGCTTTGGAAAGCTCTTCTTTCGCTTTGGAAAGATCGGTATCTTCCGCGAAGTAATAGATAATTTCGCAATCGTCACCGCTCATTTTGCCTTTTTGCTCGTATTCGGCGTTGAGTTTGAGTTCGTTGAATTTATTTTCGCAAACGCTTTCCACTTCTTCAAGTTTGGTTTCGTAGAAGAAGGTGTTCACCGTAACGGTGAGCGTTTTGCTGTTTTGCGCCGTTGGCGCGTAGTTGACGCCAAAGAGTGCCGTTACCACGATAGACGCCGCAAGCACGATCGCCATCACGACGGTCATTAAAAGTCCTTTTCTTACCGTTTTCGTCAGAAGCTTATTCATCGTCGTCATCCTCCCTTACGAATCGGAAATATTTATATTTATTCTTGCTCGCGGAAAGGAACGTGAAGTTGATCGCTCTTGCCCAAAGGAGATTTATGAACGCGCCAGACACCACGCAAATAATCGTTTGCAATGCAAGCGTATGCAAGCTTGCCGCACCGATAAGCATCGCAAGTGCGCCAAGGAGCAACACTGCGTAGATATCCACCACGCCAAACACCGTTTTTCTATAACCGCCTTTGACCGACGATTCCACCGTTTTGCCAAGCTCAAACTCCGCTTTAATCGCATTATACGTGCGGTATTGGAGCGTGTGCACAAGGACGAGCACCGCAAGGAATACGAAAATAGAACCAAGCGTGACCTCAAACGCCGCACCCGTGATGAACGCATAGCAAAGCCCGACGATAATGAGATAAGACAAGGTTGCATAACCGCTTACCACGCCAAATCTACCCATTTTTACAATCGGCAACACGAGAAGCGCAACGAGCGCAACAAGCACCGCGATATATAAGAGATTAAGCGTTTTTTCGCCGTATACAGGCTCGAAGTTTCTCACTTCCCCAGCTGTTAGCGAAAGATCAAAGCCACCGTTTTCAAGCACCGATTCAAGCAAAATTTTTACCGTTTCCACTTGCGCTTTATTTTCTTGGTCAACAAAGAACGTACGGATTTCTTTGTCGTTATCCATAACGTTATCTTGATACACCTGCAAAAGCGTTTCTTCGCCAAGCTTGATATCCAGCGTCGTCAAAGACGAAGTGTCGCTCGAACTATCGGTAGGCGCAGCGGAAAGTTCACTCTTTATAGAAGAAATCATTTCTTCACCAGCGTCGGTAAGTTTGATCTTCAAATAAGAAGTTTTATACTTCGTTGCAACCGAAACGCTCTTGATAAGGTCGGAAACCTTTGCGCCGTCCTTTTTGAGCGCGTCGATCGTTTCTCCGCCCTTTTCCATCGTGATATCGCCCGTTTTTACGAGATATTGGAGCGTAATAGCCGAGTCCGTTGCCGAAGCGGGCAGTTCAATACGGAGCGAATAATCGTCCACCACCGCCACGCGGTAGTCGGAATAGCCTTTACTTTTAAAACGCGCGTCGATCTCTTTCGCAGCGTTTGCAAACGCTTGTTTGAATTCTTCGGACGCGGGCGATTCGGGATTGCCCGAATACACGTTATCTTTTTCGTCCGTGCTTAAATACAAACCTTTCCAAGGCGTGTAATCCGCCTCGTATTCGTTCGCTTGGTCTTGTCCTTCTTCAAGCTTTGCCGCGTAGTTGTTTTTATACTCGGTTTCGGAAATAACCCCCTCGGGATAGTAGTACGCATAGTACCCACCGCCAAGATCCGAGCCAAGGTCATACTGCCAAATAGCAGGCGTCCATTTTTCCACCGTTCCGGGAACGGGGAAGGTCGGGATTGCCGTCAGCACGCACAGCGCGACGATTACGATGGTAAGGAGTACCATAAATACCACCGATTTCTTCTTGCCCATTGATTGCCTCCTGTTGTTTTTCGGTTGTTCCACCGAATTTACACTAATACCCTTTTATTATAAACTATTTACCCGCCACCCGTCAAGCCATAAAGGCAGCGAATGAGAATTTTTTGCGATTTTTTCAATGAAATTTCTTACTTTTTCGCCAGTTTTTTCTCTGCCAAGATGTGCATAGCACACTCCACGCGTTTTTTCATCATTTCGCAAGTCGTTTCATACGGCTCGTCGATATCGCCGTTGAAGTGATAGTTATTCGCGCTACATCCGCCCGAACAAATAAATTTCGCAAAACAGTTCTCGCATTTTTTACGCGTAAACAGGCAGGAATTTTTAAATTTTTCGCGGATATCCGGGCGCGTAATACCTTCGCTCACGCTACCCATACGGAAGTTTTGATCGCCTGCAAACTGATGACATGGATACAAATCCCCGTTTGGCGTCACGGAGAAATATTCGTTGCCTGCCCCGCACGCGGAAACGCGTTTGGAAAGGCAAGGTCCGCCCTCCAAATCGATATTGAAATGGAAGAAATTAAATCCTTCGCCCTGTTTATGACGCTCTAAATACGCCTCGCACAAATTCTCGTATTCCGCTTTGATTGCAGGCAAATGTTCCTTGGTGATTTGTAAATCTTGAATATCCGTAACCACGGGCTCCATGGAAATGGAGTCCACGCCCTGATCGGCAATAAAGAGTACGTCTTTGCCAAAATCAAGATTTTTCGCCGTGAACGTACCGCGCACGTAATAGCTCTTCATTCCGCGAAGGGATATGAATTTTTTAATTTTATCAATAATCAAATCAAACGTGCCTTTGCCGTTGATCGTTTTTCTGATCGCGTCGTGCACTTCCTTTCTGCCATCTAACGAAAGCACCACGTTTTCCATTTCTTCATTGAAAAACTTGATTGTTTCGTCGTTTAAAAGCAAAGCGTTGGTCGTGGTTGTGAACAAGAATTTCTTTTGAGCCTTTGCCCCCTGCTCTTTTGCGTAGTAGACGGTTTGTTTCAAAACGTCTAAATTCATCAACGGTTCACCGCCGAAGAAATCCATTTCCAAAACCTTTCTATTTCCGCTGTTTGCAATCAAAAAGTCCACTGCTTTTTTTGCCGTTTCTAAGGACATAAACTCGCGTTTTTGGTGATACGCGCCCTCGTCGGCAAAGCAATAACGGCAACGGAAGTTACAATCGTGGCAAATATGAATACAAAGCGCCTTAATTTCATTCGATTTCATAGGATACGCTTTGACTTCTTCTTTAAAAAGCAAGCCTTCGTTTTTCAGGCTCTCCACGTCGGACAAGATTTCTTGCATTTGCGCGTCGGTGATATAAGTAATATCAACGGCTTGTCCCATTTCTTTGGCTTTTAAATAATCGGCGGTGGGCTTATCGCATTCGTGAAGCGATCCGCTACCCACGTCGTAGATATAATTTTTTCCTTTATAATCAAATACGTGTATCATTTTCTTTTCCATACTACGGAAAAAGGGCGCGTAAAAATTACGCGCGCCTTCGCCGCTCAATGCGTTTTTATTCTTGACGGATAATTATTTGCGTTCGATTTTATCTTCACGCGTAATTCTTTCGCAAGACTGGTTGCCTACCGTACAGCTCGTTTTGCAAGCGGATTGGCAGGTGCTTCTGCATTCGCCGCAAGCCGTCGTTTTCTTTTCAGCGGGTTTTGCAATCGTTTTAATCATTTCTCTTTCTCCTTACAGGTTTATGACACTATTATAATACACTTTTTTTAAAATTGCAAGCCCTTTCAAGCGTTTTTTAAAAAAAATCAATCGTGTCTTATATTTACCCCGATTACCCCGCCGACAACGCCTGCAAGCGCAGACAAAACCAGCTCCGCGATAATCCACCACGACAACGAGAAATCGCCCCCGATCGCGGAAAACGTGAGATAGGAAAGCGCAGTGAAAAGCAAGCCTATTGCCACGCCTTTGACAAGTCCCTTTTCCCCTCGCACGAAAAACACCGCGCCAAGGAACGCCGAAAGCACTTTCAGCGTTTGATTAACGGGATAAATCACCTTATCCGAAAGACCCGAAAACCGCAGTACGCTGGCAAAAATAATCGCCGACAACAAAGAAAACGCGAGCGCGAACGCCACACCCTTTACCACCTGAAAAAAACCGTTACCGATTGCCGTTTCGTTATGCATACAAAAACACCTCCGCATTATCGTATGCGAAGGCGTTTGCAAATAGTCCTTTTTTTATTTGGTTTCTTCTTGGTTTTCTTCTGCGGGCGTTTCTTCCGCTTTCACTTCTTCCGCGGGTGCTTCTACGGGTGCTTCCGCAGGCTTTTCCGCTACCGCGTCCGTTTGATATACGGCTTGTTTATCGAATTTGATATACGATTTACCGCTTGCTTCCGTGCCCGTTTCCAACACGAAGGTATTATCTTCGGGGCATACTTCCACAACGATACCGCAAATTCCGCCGATGGTTTTCACCTTATTGCCCGGTTTGATTGCGTTGAGCATATCTTGCGTTTCTTGCTGTCTTTTTGCCTGTACTTTTCTGTTGTATACCATAAATACAACGATAATCGCAACGAGCACACCGATCATAATCCAGCTTGCCGTGTTGCTTGCTAAAACGTTTGCCAACATAATTTTCTTCTCCTTATACGCCGAAACTGGCGCGCGATTTTTTCTACTATTTCTATATTAGCTTTTTTTTCCTTTTTTGGCAAGCGATTTCCCGCCCGTTTCGTGTTTTTTTAGTGAAATTTTGTAAAAATCCCCGTTCCGCGCTTTTTCAGCCAAACAAACGCGCCGATATTCGCGAGTGCAAGCACGCCCGTGCATATCCCTAAAAACGCCGTAACGGACATATCTTTCCCAAACGCGAAATACGCGCCGATAAAAAGTGCGGAAACGCCTATATTCAAAAACATCGAAGTGAGTGTGGAAACGCTTTGCTTGACCGCCACAAGCTCACTCGTCCAATCAAAGGTAGGCAATTTCAAATTGATAATAAGCCCGCTTGCACCAAAGAGTATCACGAGCGCAAGCATTGCCAAAACCCCAAGCACCGACGTCCAAATCGGCACGGCAAACATCACGCAAAGCAAAACGGTACAAACAAATGCGGGCACTGCCGTGAGCAAGCCGTAGGTGGCAAGCTTGGAAAGCAACACCGCCCAAGGCGAAACGGGATACGAGCGCAACGTGGCGATCCCTTTGCCTTCAAGGGAAATACTGGAAGACGTTATTATATTCATACCGCCAAGCGCGCCAATGAGCAAGGGTATAATCAGCCCCATTTGCGAAAATGACGAAAGCATACCCAGCGTTTCCTTATTCACGAGCGCCAAAATGGGCAACGCGATCATAAAAAACGAGCCGAGCATACAGTTGATGCAAATCATTGCGTTTTTGAAAAGTCGCATACACTCTTTGCGCACGAGCGCGGAAAATGCCGAAGCCGATTTCACGCTTTTTTCTTTATATTTGTTTTTCGCACCGCTACGTTTGGTTGTGATAATGGATACAAAGCTTCTATCGAGCACGAACGCCGAAAGTGCAAAAATCGCCAAGAATATTCCCGCGAACGCGAAAAATCCGCCCGCGTGCCCCGTCGCGCCCAAGCCCATTTGCCAAAAGACGAAAAGCACGGTTTTGATTTTCGCCCCCACCGCTTCGCCGTTTGCAATCAGATAGGACAGGTATTCGTTGATTTTGGAATATCCCCAAAAATACAACGCCATAAACGCAAAAGTCAGCAAGAACGTTACCGCGTTTTTCGCCTTTATTTTCGCCGTCAAAAGCGCAAACAGCCAACCCAGTACCGCGCTCACCGCCGTCGCGCCCAGCGGTAAAATAAAAACGGTAAGCGTGATAAACACAATCGACAGCACTTGCACACCCGCCACGATAAAATAGCAAATGGTCGCGGGGATAAACACGAGCGCGCTAAACAAAAAGGCGAACGCATACAAGCCCACCGCGCGGGAAAATAAAATCTCCCAAGGCTTGATAGGCAAAGACAATAAAAAATCGTTATCCTTGGCTTCGTAGAGTTTGGCTTTGGCGGCGAACACGCTCCCAATCACGGCAAACGCCGTTGCCATCGTACCCACGAGCGCAAAATATACCCAATCCAAACCGCCCGCGACAAGCGATGAGCAAAGCATATCCGCGAGCAAATAAAACATAGCGCCCGCCGCGCCGAACGCATACACCATCAGCGCAATAAAGCCCAAAACCGCAAGCGGACCGCGCCGTTTCCCGTTTTTACCCACGAAGAAAAACGCCGTCGTTTCGATAAACTGTTTTTTTATCAGCGGTTTAAGCATCTTTTTTCTCCTGCAATTCCAAGAACACGCTCTCAAGCGACGTATCCCCTTTCACTTCTTCCACCGTCCCCGCTCTCACAAGCTTACCGCCTTTTATAATCGCTACTTTATCACAAAGCTTTTCCGCAACTTCCAAAACGTGCGTGGAGAAGAATATCGCCCCGCCTTTCAAGCAAATTTCACGCATAAGCTCTTTAACCGCGTGCGCGGCTTTGGGATCAAGCCCCACGAACGGTTCGTCCATAATCACGAGCTTGGGTTCGTGGAGTAACGCACCGATAATCGCAAGCTTTTGTTTCATACCGTGCGAATACGCAGACACGGGCTGAGCCAAATCCCCCGTCAAAGAAAACAAGTCCGCATATTTTTTAATACGCTCCGCGCGTTCCTTTGCCGGCACGCCGAAAATATCCCCGAGAAAATGCAAATACTGTATGCCTTTCATAAACGCGTACGGCTCGGGATCGTCGGGAATATACGCAATCTTTTGCTTGCACGCAAGCGGGTTTTTCTTGATGGAAATCCCGTCCACGAAAATATCCCCTTCTTCAAAATCAAGTATTCCGCAACAGGCTTTGAGCGTGGTCGTTTTCCCCGCTCCGTTATGTCCGATAAACCCGTAAATCTCCCCCGCCTGAATATGCAAAGATAAATTATCCACCGCTTTCTTCTCGTTGTATGCTTTACTTAAACGTTCGATTTTTAACATATTTCTCTCCGCTTTCCTGTTTTTTGATATTAAAATGATATCACATTTTGATATGTGTTGTCAAGCAAAAAAACGGCAAAAGCCGTTTTTATTACCATTTCCCTTCCCCGCCGTATTTGCGGTAAAATTCCTGCGTATATTCTTTCACGTACCCGCCAAGGATAGAATTTCTCAGTCCTTTCATAAGCTTATGAAGGAAGGTGATATTGTGCAAGCTGAGTAGCATTGCGCCGTACATTTCGCCCGTATTGACCATGTGACGAAGATAAGCCTTAGTGTAATTTTTACAGCAATAGCAATCGCACTCGGGATCAAGGGGCGTGAAGTCTTCTTTATACTTACCGTTTCTAACCACCACGCGGCCGCGGGAAGTCATCGCCGTGCCGTTGCGGGCGATACGCGTTGCGAGCACGCAATCGAACATATCCACGCCCCGAAGCGTACCTTCGATCAAGCAATCGGGCGAGCCGACGCCCATTAGATAGCGGGGTACGTCCGTGGGAAGCTTGGGTTGCAACGCTTCCAACATCTCGTACATAAGCGGTTTAGGTTCGCCCACTGAAAGCCCGCCGATGGCAATCCCGTGCTTCACGAACGGCAAAGTGCGTTCCAAGCTTTCCATGCGCAAATCCTTATACATATTCCCTTGCACGATCGGGAACAGGGCTTGTTTATCCACGTTATGATAACGATAGCAACGCTCCAACCATTTCGCCGTACGTTTCATTGCACTTTCCGCTTGCGCGTGATTATAGCCGTATTCACTGCACTCGTCGAACGCCATAATAATATCCGCGCCGAGATTTTGCTCTACCTGCATTGCCTTTTCAGGCGTGAAGAAATGCTTGCTCCCGTCCACGTTTGAAGAAAATTCCACGCCCTCGTCGGTGATTTTATTGAGCTTACCAAGCGAAAACACCTGAAACCCGCCACTATCCGTTAGAATCGGTCTGTCCCAGTTCATAAACGTGTGCAAGCCTCCCGCTTTTTTGACGATATCATCGCCCGGGCGCATATATAAATGATAGGTGTTGGCAAGAATAATTTGCGAGCCAGCTTGTTTTAAATCGCGCGGGAACACGCCCTTGACCGTCGCTTGCGTTCCCACGGGCATATACACGGGCGTTTCAATATCGCCGTGGGGGGTGTGTAAGATACCCGCACGCGCGCCCGTTTCTTCGTCTACTTTCAAAAGTTCAAATGAAAAAAATTCGTTATTCACAGTATTTTATCCCGTATTTGTTTGTTTTCGCTCTATATTATAACACACGCGCGCGAAAAAGGCAATAAAAAGTTTAGTATTTTCAAGCAAAATCGGTTGACTTTACGCGCAAATATGTTTAAAATGAAACTTGTAAAATAATATACGTGAGGTTTTTTATGAAAAAATTTATTGCCACTACTCTTGCTATAACAGCAGCTTTTGCAACCCTGGGTTTTTCTTCTTGTAAGAAAGAACAACTTGTCGTGTATACCGAAGCGGGTTTCGCTCCTTTTGAATACATCAAAGACGGTGAAATCGTAGGCGTAGACGTAGACATTATGAACCTTGTCGGCGAAAAGCTCAACAAGAAAGTCGTTTTTGAAAACGTAGGCTTTGACACAATCGTAGACACCGTTTCGCAAGGTCAGCTTTGCAAGGTTGGCGCGGCGGGTATTTCCGTAACGGACGAACGTAAAGAAAAAGTTGCTTTCTCTCAAGAATATTACACTGCAAATCTTTACGTTATTTACAAAGCAAGTGAAGCCACGAGCTACGAAAGCACTACTACTGATGAAATCAAGGGCGTGTATTGGGATTCTCTTGCAGGCAAGAATATCGCTGTACAAAACGGTACGACCGCCGACTTATTCCTTGGCGACGAGCTTAGCGAAGGCGGTACTATTTATGAAACCGAAGCAAAAAAAGTAGGCTTTGACACCCTTTCCACAGCCGTTGCAGACGTGGGTTTAAACAGCGACGTTTTGATTATCGACGAGCTTCCCGCAAAAGCACTTATCGAAGGAAAATCCGATTATGCCTGTGCTCCTCTTTATTATAAAGGCGCGGACGGCGAAAACGACGAAGCAGCAATCGACACCTATGCAATCTGCGTAACCAAAGGTGAAACGGAAATTCTCAATGCCATCAATGAAGTATTAACCGAGCTTGGAAAAGACGGTATTCAAAATCTCGTTAATAAACACTTGGGCTTGTAATAGCTTGTTTTGGGAAAGACAACTCGTCTTTCCCAAACTTTTAAAGGGACTAATTATGTTTAAAGATATAATTAAAATATTATCTAACGCGGAAATGGTAGGATACATTTTCGAGGGCTTACTTCACTCTATCCTTATCACTTTTATCGCCGCTATACTTGGTTTATTTCTTGGCTTTGTCGTTGCAGTCATAAAAATTGCGCCCAACAACAAAATTATGAAAATTCCAAAAGTTATTTGCGAAGCATACACTACCGTATTCCGCGGAACACCTGTTGCATTACAACTATTCATTATGGTTTTCGCCGTTTTTGCAATCCCTGGGTTTAAACCTTACGCAGCCATTTTAACGTTTGGTATCAATTCAGGCGCATACGTTTCCGAAAGCATTCGAGCAGGCATTAACGCCGTGGATAAAGGGCAAATGGAAGCGGGCAGAGCTTTAGGCTTTAATTGGTTGCAAACGATGATACGCATCATTCTTCCGCAAGCGGTAAAAAATATAATCCCCGCTATCGGAAACGAATTAATTGCACTTTTAAAAGAAACTTCCATCATTGGTTGGGTAGGCTCTACCCCTGGAACGCTTACGTTTGATTTAAACGCAGCGGCAAATACCGTCTACCGTACCATTCCTAATTATTTGGCGAGCGGATTGATTGTGGGTTGTTGCTATCTTGTGATCGTCTATATCATGGTCTTTGCCATTAAATTTATGGAAAAGAGGTTAAAGAAAAATGAGCGATAATATCTTATCCGTTAAAAATTTATATAAAAAATTCGGTGCGCTGGAAGTTTTAAAAGGCGTGAATATCGACGTAAACAAAGGCGACGTTGTGGCAGTGATCGGGCCTTCGGGTTGCGGAAAATCCACCTTTTTGCGTTGTTTGAACCTTTTGGAAGAACCCACCGCCGGCGAAATAACGTTAGACAGCGAATACGTTTTCAAAAACGAACGCGTATACTTAAAGCAAAAGCTCAAAGAAATGAAAGCGCAAAAAAAGACGGGCAATTTCGACGAGCAAGCGTTTTTATCCCTCAAAGCCGAATATGAAACGCTTGCGCGCGAAGAAAAAGAAATTGAAAAAACGGTCGCAAAAACGCTCAATTTACACCGTCAAAAAATCGGTATGGTATTCCAGCAGTTCAACCTGTTCCCCCATCTCACCGTTTTAAAAAACATCACGCTCGCGCCTATGCGTTTGAAGAAAATCAGCGAAGAAGAAGCAAACGCGCAGGCAATGACGCTCCTTGAAAAGGTGGGTTTACAAGACAAAGCGAACGCTTATCCCGCCACCCTTTCGGGCGGACAAAAACAGCGTATTGCAATCGTTCGCGCCTTGGCAATGAACCCCGACGTAATGCTTTTCGACGAGCCGACGAGCGCGCTTGATCCTGAAATGGTAGGCGAAGTTTTAAAAGTTATCGTAGAGCTTGCCAAAGAAGGAATGACGATGGTCGTGGTTACGCACGAAATGGGCTTTGCCAAAGAAGCGGCAAACCGCGTGATTTTTATGAACGACGGCGTTATCAAAGAAGAGAATTCGCCCAAGGAGTTTTTCTCAAACCCCAAGGACGAACGCTTAAAAGATTTCTTATCCAAAGTTTTATAAAACGAAAATCCTTGGCAAGCCAAGGATTTTATTTTTTACTGCGTTACGATTACTTGCGCATAGCGCAACACTTTATCGCCTTTTTTATAGCCTTTCACGTAGACTTGCTTAACGATACCGCTTTCTTCATTTTCTTCCGCGGGCATTGCCATAATCGCTTCGGAATAGGTCGCGTCGAACGCTTGTCCAAGCGGGTTAATCTCTTCTACGCCTTCGCTTTCGAGCACTTTTTGGAAAGCTTTCAGCACCATATCCAAGCCCTGCTTGGTGTTCTCGTCCGCGCATGCGTTCATAGCCCGTTCCAAATTATCGCCGATAGGGAACAAGGATGCAATCACGTCGTTTCTGCCGTCCTGATAACGCGAAGCCGATTGATTTTGCGTGCGACGGCGATAGTTTTCATATTCCGCGGTTACGGCGTACCATTTGCGTTTGCTCTCTTCCGCATCCGCTTTTAAAGCGTCCACTTCTTCCTGCCATTTTTTCGCCGTTTTCTTTTTTTCCGTTTTAACTTCTTTTTCTTCTTGTTTTACTTCTTCGTTTTCCATACCTTCACCCGTTTGCGTTGATATTTATATGATATATATAACGCAATTTTTTTATTTTTAAACGGTTACACTTCCAAATGCGCAAAATTATCCCTGCGCGAATAGCGGTAGAAAATTGCTTTTCTGCCGATTACTGCCACGGGCACGGCTTCTAACAGCTCCGCCACGTTCTCCGCCAAGTTTTTGGGATCGTCGTCCGCCGTCTCCAAAATATTCACTTTGATAATCTCGTGTGCGTCGAGCGCGTCGGACAGCGTTTTAAGCAAATTGTCCGTGATCCCGCCCTTGCCGATTTGCGTTATGGGCGAAAGCGTTGCCGCGATGGATTTAAGTTTACTTCTTTGTTTGCTCGTTATATTTTCACTTGTGATAATCATAATATCTCCTTATGGTACAAAGTCAAATTCCACGTCGCCAATGGATACGGTGTCGCCTTCCTTACAGCCCATTTTCGCAAGCTCTTTGATAACCCCGCGAAGTCTTAACACCTTTTGGAAATACTGCATGGAATCGGGGTTATTGAGCACCACGTTCCTGCAAAGCATATCCACAAGCCCCCCGAACACGACGAACACGCCGTCTTCGTCTTGGGCAATCTCAAATCCAAGATCTTCGTTTGCCTTATATTCAAATTCTTCTTCCACGGGCACGGGTTCAACGGGAGGCAGGGTGTCGAGCACGGCGAAAATACCGTCGATAAGCTCTTTCGTTTTATCGCCCGTGATTGCGGAAATGGGATAAATTTTATACTTACGCCCGTATTTTTTCTTGAACGCTTTCAAATTCTCTTCCGCGCCCCACATATCGCATTTATTGCATACGATAATTTGCGGAAGCGAAGCAAGCACTTCACTATATTCTTTCAGCTCCGCATTGATTTTTTGAAAATCTTCTATGGGATCTCTGCCTTCACAGCCCGAAATATCCACGAGATGGCAAAGCATTCTCGTGCGTTCGATATGGCGCAAGAAATCGTGCCCAAGCCCCGCGCCTTTTGCCGCGCCTTCGATAAGCCCGGGGATATCCGCCACCACGAACGATTTTTCATAGTAGCGCACAACGCCAAGATTTGGAGAAAGCGTGGTGAAATGATAGTTTGCAATCTTGGGTTTTGCCGCGGAAATTTTAGAAAGCAGTGTACTTTTTCCCACGTTCGGAAAACCCACGAAGCCTACGTCTGCAATCACTTTCATTTCCAAAATCACGTAGTGGCTTTTCACCTTTTCGCCCTTTTGCGCAAAGTTGGGTGCGTGCCGACGCGCGGTGGTAAAACGCACGTTGCCCTTACCGCCGTTCCCGCCCCGTGCCACGAGCACTTTTTGCCCGTCTTCAAACACGTCGCAAATGAGCCTGCCCGTTTCTTCGTCGCGAACGAGCGTGCCGAGCGGGACTTTAATAAAAACGTCCTTTCCGCTCTTGCCAAAGCAACGGTTCGTACCGCCCATTTCGCCGTTCTCCGCGAGATAGCGTGAAGTGAAACGGAAAGGAAACAAATCGTTCATATCCTTATCGCCGACGAAATACACGTCGCCGCCCTTTCCGCCGTCGCCCCCGTCCGGACCGCACGCGGGCTTGCCTTTGAACGCCTTGAACGAGTTCATTCCGTCCCCGCCGTCGCCTGCTTTGATTAAAATTTTGACCTTATCGGTAAATTCAGTATATGCCATACCCAATAGTATAGCAAACGACGATAAAAAAAGCAATAAAAAACGCGGCTTTTGCGTATTTTTTCCAAAAGCCGCGTGCAATTTTTCTTATTTTCTAGTCCAGCTTACGCTACGCAATATCCCCGTGGACACAATATGCTTATGCTCCAAATCCGCATTTTCAATCGCTTCTTCGATAAGGTCGGAAAAAAACGTTCTCGCATCTGAAATGCGTTCGCAAAACAAATAATACGCAAGTGACCCGGGCACGGTGTTCACTTCGCAAAGATACGCTTTCCCTTCGCTCACCAAAAAATCCATACGCACCGCGCCCTGCATATTCATACGCTTATATATCGTTTTGGTATACGAGCGTATTTTTTCGCGAAGATCTCCGCCCAGCGTTTCCCGCGCCCCGCTTTTGCTATCCGATTTGCGTTTGATATACTTATCTTCAAAGGAATAAATGCCCTCTCCAAACGCCGTTTCCACTTCCGACGTGATAATCTCGCCCCCACGCGCATACGCGGCGCAGTTGACGTCTTTTTTATCCTTTAAATATTTTTCGATAAGTACCCTGCTATCCAGCGTAAACGCCGTTTCGATTGCGTTTTTGAGTTGTTTATCGTCGCTGGCAATCGTAATCCCAATCGAAGAACCCAAATGCGCGGGCTTCACCACGACGGGGTATTTGAGCCTACGCTCCACGCTTTTGAGTAAAAACGCACCCCGTTTTTGATAGTCGCGCTCGTTTACGCGGATATAATCCAAGGTCGGCACGCCGAGCGCGCGCATCACCGTTTTCGTCATACATTTATCCATAAATACGCCCGAAGCGGTGAGATCGGGAGAAGCGAGCGGGATATTGTTCCACGCCATCATTGCCGAAACGCCACCGCCTTCGCCAAGCCCGCCGTGGCAACAATTGATCGCCGCGTCTAATTTATGTAGTTTCCTGATTTTTTTCTTATCTTCGCGTAGTGCATACAAATTGCCGTTCTCAAAAAAAACGCGTTCAAACTGCGATTTATTTCCGACTTTGAACGCGCCCAAATCATACATTTTTTCCGAGGTATACATGCACCCGTCCGTATCGATATATACGGGCACGGGCGTGTATTTTTCCCTGTCAAGGAGATTGAGCACAAACACGCCCGTGAGCACCGAAATTTCGTTTTCGCAAGACCTACCGCCAAACAACACCGCCACTTTCCGCATAAAAAAACACCTCCGCCTTGATTTTTTCGCTTTGGTGTTTCTTTTGTGTTTTTAGTATACGTCGGGTAAATCGTTTAGGAACAACACGCAATCGCCTTGCCCCAACCAATTTCTCAAAACTTCTTGCGCGAGTTGCAAGGTTTTGACCTGCACTACATTTTCTTCTTTCCCGCCCGCGGAAAGATAGCCCCGTTTCACCGCGCCCACGAGCGTTTCCCCAACGAGCACCACTTTATCTATTTGCGCGCTTGCAATTTCTTTGCCAAGCTCGCTATTCAAGTCTTCTTCTAAAACGCCACATTCCACAAGACCCGGGGTTACGATACATTTCCTGCCCGTAAACCGCGTTAATGCTTGTATCGCCTCTTTTGCTCCCTTACTGTTGGCGTTATAGCCGTCGTCGAGAATATACACCCCGCCGTTTTCGATAAGTTGCAGTCTGTGCGGCACGGGTTGCAACTTTGCAATCCCCCGCGCAATCTCTTCGCCTGTCATACCCATTTTTTTACAAAGGGTTGCCGCAAGACAAATATTCTCCACCGCGGCTTGGGATAAAAGTTTGGTGCTTACGCGCAGTTCTTCCCCGTCCAAAACCAAAGTAAAGCTCGTTTGCGTGGCTTGCATATCCAAATCCTTCACTTGGTTTTCGTCTACGAAAATCGCACCGCTATCAGGCGTAAGCCATTTTTTAAGCCCTGCCCCGCACACCGTGACCGCTCCGCTTTTTAAAATTTCGCTCTTTTCCGCAAACACGCTTTCAATCGTTCCAAACGAAGCGATATGCTGGGGGCATACGCCCGTGAAAACAGCAAAATCAGGTTTTACCATTTGGCAAAGCTCGGCAATATCCCCTTTCTTTCTTGCACCCATTTCCGCAATAAACACCTTGGGAGATTCTTGCATTTGCAAAACCGTTTTCGCAACGCCCATAGGCGTGTTATACGATTCGGGGGTAGCCACCACGCTGTATTTTTCCGCAAGCAGTGTTGCAAGGATATTTTTCACACTCGTTTTTCCGTAGCTTCCCACCACGCCCACGCGGATTATATCCCGTTCGCTTAATACCTGCTCGGCTTTTTTGATGAATTTTCTATTTCTCGCGTTCTCAAAAACACCCGTAACCGCGTTTGCCAACACAAGTAAAAAGGGTAAAATCGCAGGCGTGATCGCAAAAGGCACGTAGGCGATCAAAGCGTAGAGCGAAGAACCGTTCCAAACGGACAAGAAATAGAGCAAAGCCAAAAACGCATAGCTAAAACAAGCGGTGAACAGGAAATACACGCCATATAAACGGCAGTATCTGCCCGTGGCTTTGGCGGGAACTTTCAACGCGTATTTATGCTCGGCAACGAGATAAAATACGGTGATGCCCGCAAAAACGACGGCGGATAAGGTAAGCGCAAGCTTTTCGCCTAAAAAGGAAAAACAAAGCGCCGTGATTGCCGACGATAAAACAAGGCACAGCGCAAGCACGCTAAGCCGATTATAAAACATATTGTCCTTGCGTTTGAGCCAACGCAAGAACGTAGCGTTTTTATAACCGCTTTGTTGCATCGCACCCACCGCTTTTTCCGTCATTGCGCAAAAAAGCGTGGCAATAGCAATGCTTGCAATCATACGTATCAAACTCTCAATCATATAAAAATTCCTCTGCCAACAAATTAAACGCCAAGGGGTTTTCCGCAAACGCGAAATGCGCGCCGTCGATATGGGCAAGACGGGCATTTGGAAAACTTTGCAAATATATCCGCGCTTCCTGCTCCGTCGTGGTCGCGTCCGTTTTTCCTTGCACAATCAATACTTGATTTTGAACGCGTTTTGCTTGTTCCCTTAAATCCTCGTTGACGATTTTTTTATAACTTTCTTTCATGATATTTGAAAGCGTGCGGTATTCCGCGCTCCCAAATTTCCGTTCCGCAAACGCGGGCGCAATTTTTTTCACCAACCGATAAGTCTTTACGCGCATTTTATATTTAAAGCCACGGTTTATAATCACACCCGCAGGACCTGTAAGCACGAGTTTATCCAGCTTCCCCGCGTATTTTGCCGCCGCTTTCACCGCCACACGAACCCCGAACGAATGTGCAATCACGTGCGGTTTTTTCAAATGCAAAGCGGGAAACAATGCAAGCAACCAATCCGCGTAATCTTCCACCGAAAACGCACTTTCAAGGGGTGCGCTTTGCCCAAAGCCCAGAAAATCGATCGCCGTTACGCGATAGAAACGGGAAAAGTAATCAATTTGCGCCGTGAACGCTTCTTTTGAAGAGAGATACCCGTGCAGGAATAACAAATCCTTACCCCTGCCCTTTTGTAAAAACGAAACGCCCGTCAAAACCGTTCCCGCCACAATGCCCCCTTAAAGCAGTTTTTTCATTTCCAAGCCGTTTTCACCGTTTTCGTAATATTTAGCGCGCACGCGTACTTTTTCAAAGCCCCGTTTTTCGTATAACGCAATCGCGGGCGCGTTGGATTCGCGCACTTCTAAAAACATTTGCTGTGCACCGCGTTCTTTTGCGCAAGAAATAAACGCGTCTAACAGTTTTTCTCCAAGCCCTTTCCGTCTTTGGTCTTGCAAAACGGCAATCCGCGCAAGCTCCGCCGTTTCAAACAGCGTCGTACCGCAAACGTAGCCAAGCGCATCGCCCGCTTGTTCTAAAACAAAGCAAACGAAGTCCACGCGGGAAAACGCGCTCAAAAGCATATTTTCGCTCCAAGGCGAAGAAAAACATTGCCGTTCTATCTTTGCCAACGCTTTCGCGTCCGTTTGGTTGCACGCGCGCAGTATCATTTGTTTTTCTCCGCGTTGAGTTCGGCAGAACTTTTGCGTATATACAACGCTTCAAGCGGTGCAAACGCGCCCCTTTGACTAAGTGCGATCGCGGCGTTTTTCAAGCCCTCGACGGGGGAAACCGTCGTTGCGGAAATATCTAAATTTTCACAGGCAACAAGCTTATAGCCTTGCTCTTTTAGCGCAAGCACTTCCGCTTCGCTTAAATACGCAGGCGCAAGCGTAACCTCGCCTTTTTCATATCCGCACGCGTAATAATACCCGTGCAACGCGTCCACAAGGCACAAAATTTTCTCGCCGTCTAACGCATTATATGCCACCGTGTCGAAAGAAGTGATAGGAAGCGCAGGTTTTCCCGTTGCCAAACAAAACCCTTTCACCGCGGAAATACCAATGCGAATACCCGTAAACGAGCCAGCGCCCACAACGGCAGCGAAAAAGTCGCAATCACCCAAAGTCATATCCGCTTTTTTCAGCGTTTCGTCCACCGTTTGCATAAGCAAAACGGAATGTTTCATGGTGCAATCGGGCAAATACGAGCAAAACGCGTTTCCGTCTTTCACCGCCACAACGCTCATATATCCGCAACTTGTGTCTAACGCTAAAAAGTTTTTCAAAATTCTATCTCTCTTTCGTTTTCGTTGATTTTTGTTATTTTTACCCGCTTACAGTTTTTCGGAAGCAGGGGCGCAATGTTTTGCGACCATTCCACAAGACATATCCCGCCCATATCGAAATAATCGCCAAGCCCCAAACGCTCTGCCTGTTCCACACTTTCTATGCGATAGCAATCGTAGTGAAAAAGTACCCCGTCGTAATCGTTCATATACGCGTAGGTGGGACTAGTGACTTCTTCACAAATTCCAAGCCCCTTGGCAACGCCCTTGGCGAACACCGTTTTCCCTGCGCCCATATCCCCGTCGAGCAAAACCGTATCCCCGCCTTTGAGCGTTTTGGCGTATTTCATAGCGAACGCGTAGGTATCCTCGCGTGATTTTGAAAAAAATTTTTCCATACCTTTATTATAATACCTTATCCAAACTTTTGCAATGATTTACGCTTTAAATTTTCATTTTTTTCATAAGATTAGAAAGCCGTTTATAAAGCAACACCGTCAAAACACCCACCAAAACCGTCTTGATAAGATTAAATAACAGCACCGCCACCCAAAACGCGGAAAACGCCTGCTTGACCGTCATTCCGAATATGCTCCCGCCGTATAAAAACGCAAAGGTGGGGAAAATAATAAAACGGTTAGCAAGCAGTGCAACGCCCGTAGCAAGCAAACACGCCACGCGCATACTAATTAGCACGGTTTTTAAATTTCTGTGCCGTTTATAAAGCAGTGCAGGAAGCAACAAATAACTGCCCGTAACGATAAAATTCGCAAGCTCGCCCGCGCACATAGACGAAGAAGTCAAACACCGAAGTCCTTCTTTTAAAAGGCACACGATCAAGCCCTCCACAGGTCCAAGTAAAAAGGAAATGAGCATAATAAACACGTTGCCAAAATCCAGTTTTAAAAAGCTTGCGCCAAAAAGCGGCATGGGAATTTCCAAAAAACTCACCGCGTAAGAGAGTGCCACAAACACCGCCATAAGCGCAATCCGTTTCGCCGAAAACGCTTTCTTTTTTTGCGTTGAACGCATACCTGCTCCGTTGTTTTCCATAATCTACTCCTCCGTAAAAACGCCCCGACGAATCGTCGGGGCGTAAAAACAGCGGAAAAACGGCGCAATGCGCCTGATATTCTTTTCCTATCCGGACTTTACCGTCGGTAACGGAATTACACCGTTTCGGGGAAACGAACGTTTCCTTTGCAGACTCTACTGCCGGTGGGGAATTGCACCCCGCCCCAAAGAATTCGTCTATTTATTTTGTACTATTATAACCGCTTTGCTATTGTTTGTCAAGCGTTTGCAAGGGGAAATCTACGTGGAACGTACTGCCCTTTCCTTCTTCACTTTGCACTCCAAACGAAAACCCGTGCTTTTCCAGTACCGTCTTGACGATAGAAAGCCCCAAGCCCGTGCCCTTGACGGGGCGTTTGTGCACGTTAGAAGAACGGTAATACCGTTCCCAAATACCCGCAAGCTCTTCCTTTCTTATCCCCGCGCCCGTGTCCGTTACGGAAAAGCGGAAATATCCGTTTTCTTGCTTTTTCATTCGCACGCACACCTTTTTATCTTCGCCCGTATAATTGACGGCGTTACCGATAAGATTATACAGGGCTTGCCCGATTTTCAATTCGTCCGCTTGGGTGTATAAATCCTCGTCGATATCCACTTCAAAGATATACCCTTGCGTTTCGCGAAGATAGTCAAAGCGCGTTAAAATCTCCGCAAGATACGACGACATATCCACCGTCGTAATTTTTAGCGCGTCAATGCCTGCGCGAATTTTGGAAAGATCGAGCACGTCGCCCACAAGCGACGCCAATCTATCCGCTTCTTCCACAATCACTTGCGCGTGCTTTTCTCTCTTTTGCTTGTTATCGCCCGATATTTCAATAATCATAGAAGCATACGCCTTGATCATGGTCAGGGGCGTTTTGAAATCGTGTGAAACGTTGGCAATCAGTTGCTTTTGCATTTGATCCGTTTTGGAAAGCTCGTCGCGGGCAAAGTTGAGTGTGTCGGCAAGCTCCACCATTTCCTGTCCGTAATCGTTGCCGTGGAAATCGACGTTGAAATCCCCGCGCGCAAGACGGCGCGCTTTCTTCGTCATTTCGCTAATCGGACGGGTAAGCCAACCGCTCACCGCACTCGACACGGCAAAGGAAAGCAAAAACGTGAACACCGCGATCAGCCAAACCCTTGTGGACATTTCGCGCGTCGCTGCGTTCATAAGTTGGAGCGATTTGGTAACGTATAAATACGCCTGCGAATCTTCATACAGCGCAATTTTCGAGCCGTAGATATATTCTTCCGTTCCTTCGTAGATAACGAACGGAGCATCCGTTTGCGAGAGCTTGTGTTTTAAGGCAACGATCTTCTCCGAAAAATCAAATACACGGCTAAATTCCCCGCTTTCTTGCATTTCAGGCGGACGGGGTAATAGCACTTCGCCACGTTCGTTTAGTACGTACACTTCCACGTCGTAATAGGAAGAAAGTACGCGCACAAGCTCGTCCTTATTCTCGCCGTCTTGCGGTTCTTTCCCGAGTATCGTTTGTATCTCCCGTCCTTTTTCGATAAGGTCCCGCACGGCTTCCGTTTTATACGTTTGTTTCATCACCACGCGTTGGGAAAACCCGAACATTAAAACGATAATCAGCGCGAAAGCGGAAAAAGCCGCCCACAGCAGGAAATAAATACTCGTACTTCTCTGCCGTTTGCGGTAGCCTTTTTTCGTTCTTTCTTTGCCTTTTATCCCCACGCTTACACCTCGAATTTATACCCAAGCCCGCGCAAGGTAACGATAAATTTGCGGTACTCTTTCAAATTTCCGCGGAGCATTTTCACGTGCGTGTCCACCGTGCGGTCGTCGCCGTAAAAATCAAACCCCCACACGTCGTATAAAAGTTTTTCTCTCGTCAGCGCAATACCCTTGTTACGCACGAGATAGAACAGAAGTTCGTATTCTTTGGGCGTAAGATCGGCTTTTTCGCCGCTGACGTACACGTTCCTGCCCGCCATATCCACTTCCAAACCCTCAAATTTAAGCACTTCGTTCCCGCTCACTTTCGCTTGACGGCGTTTGGTTACGGCGTTGATGCGTGCCATCACTTCCTTGGGCGAGAAAGGCTTGGTTACGTAATCGTCCACACCAATTTCAAAAGCAAAGAGCTTGTCGTATTCTTCTCCGCGCGCGGAAAGCATAATCACGGGCACGTCCTTGGTTTTTTTTATCTCTTTCACCGCCGAAAACCCGTCAAGGTGTGGCATCATAACGTCCATAAGCACGAGATCGTAGTCATTTTCACGGCAAAGCTTGACCGCTTGCATACCGTCCGAAGCTTCAAACGCTTCGTTGCCTTCAAATTCCACGTATTCCCTTAACACCCCGCGAATCATTTCTTCGTCGTCTACGATCAAAATTTTCATTTCCTTAGCTCTCTTTTTGAATATGTATATTTATTTATACACCGTTTGCGTTAAACCTACACCATAAAAAGGTGAAAATTGAGTGAAATTTTTTGTTTTTGGGTATATTTTCAAAAAAATAGTGCCCACAAAAGCTGTGAGCACGATAACTTTTAACCGTCTTTCAGTTCGGAAACCTTCCACTTTTTCGCAGGCGTTTCGATATACGCAAGCAATTCTTCCACGTTCTCGCTGATATGGAAAAGGTCCATACATCCACCGCGAATAAAATTCTTCACGGTCGCTTGTTCGATCATTATAAGCATTTCATTATAATAGCCGTTGATATTATAAATGGCGATAGGCTTATTATGACGGCAAAGCTGTTTGAGCGTTAATATCTCAAAAAACTCTTCAAACGTACCAATCCCCCCGGGAACAATGATAAACGCGTCTGCGTTATCTTCCATAATTTGTTTGCGTTCGCGCATCGTGTCTGGCTCGATAAGCTCGTCGCAATGCTCGAAAATCGCTTCAATTTGCTCGTCGCCGAAGAACTTGGGGATTACGCCGATAATATGCCCGCCGCCTTTTTTAACACCCTGCGCCGCCGCACCCATAAGCCCGTGTCCGCCACCGCCAAACACGAGCGAATGTCCGCGCTTTGCCATTTCCTCGCCCATTTTTTCTACTTGTATTTTAAAATAATCGTCGATCGTAGGCGACGCCGCCCCGTATACGCAAATCCGCATAATACTGTCTCCTTGAAATTCGTACTCTTTTATTATACACTATTTTAGCACTTTTTTGTGCACTTGTCAATAATTTTAAATCGGGCTATAAGCATTACCTTATAGCCCGATTGTCTTACACTCATAAAGTTATATATCAAGAACCCTGCACCTTTTTTAAATATTGTTGCGCTATCACATATTTTTTTTGCGTATAATCTTCTATATAATTAAAATCAATTTCACCTTTTTTATTTATAGGTAAATAAATATAATCTCGTTCCATATCTTCTTTCTTCCATTTGTCGACGAAAGCATATTTTTCACCTGCCCGTTTTAATAATGGAATAATAAACATAGCTATATTCCGATTAAGCTTTATCTTAGGATATAAAACATTTACGTCGTCTGACGCCCAAAATTCTTCATCCTGATAAAACGCTTCACCAACCGAGCCATTATACGACATTGTAATTGTATTTTTGGGGTGCAAATATTCGCAGTTCCCAATAAATGCAGTTCTTCCATTATTAAAAGAACTTGCCCCAATAAACGGTATACTTCCGTCTATCATATTTGCTTTCGTCAACCTTTTTCCTTTACGAATATCAAAAAGCTCCCTTATCTCAAACTTGCCCCAGCATACTATATCAACCTTTTCACAAGATTTTGAGTTCCTTGTATACTGAAAATCAATCAGCGAAGAACTAATCATACTTTCCAAATGTTGCATATATTCTTCCATATATACAAAATTTGGATTGCCGTTACTATCAACGGGTAATTTGATTTTTTCTTTTTTAAGCGAAGTCGAAGAACACATATCATTAAATTGATATCTCGTGAAAAGCTGTTTTTCTAAAACTGTCGCAAAAAATAATCCACATTTTTCACTCATTGTTATTTTAGGAACAAGCATATTCACTCTACCATGTCCAACAGCATAAAACGCGTTAGGCTGATAAAAAACTTTGCCAAACATGTCAACTGTTATTGTAGACGCTTGAAATAATCTGCTATTTGTTTGCATAGATATATTTTTACAAATGCCATTATTCGTTTTTCCCGAAGATATTAACGGATATTCACCATCATCTAATTTTTTAGCCTGTAAATCACCGTCTGCTAAAAAAATCTCAAAAAGCGATAATATGTCAAAATACTTCCATTTCGTAGTATCAATTTTACTCATTACTTTCACCTTTCAACGTTATCACGATGTTATCATTCTCTTGCTTGATTTCGCTGTTATATAAAACCTTTTTCATTAAAGCTTCATTAAATTCTTTCACGTCAATGCCTTCCTTAAACATTAAATAATCCATAATCGTTTTAGTAAAGTCTTCTTCAAAAATCTCAAAAGGAACTTCGGGCATTTGATAGCTTAAATGTTCGTTTGGCTTTATCCACTGCACCGTGTCGTGCCCTGATTGCTTGTGAATAACATCTACCCATAAATCTTCAATATCCTGCCATTTGTCTTTAATGTCTTGGCGACCTTGATTTTTTACCGTTTCCAACCCGTCGTCTTCTATATAGCAAGCAAAAATTTCTTTATCATTTTGTGGCACTCCTGCTGTAAATATAAAAATTGACGTTGTTACACCTTCTGAAAATACTTTTTCGGGTAATTTGATAATCTTTTCAAGAGTACTGTGCTTTAATAATTTTTTACCCCTACTATCTTTTTCCAATTTCTTATCAGGCAAAATAAATGCACATTTCGTGTTTTGGGGTACGTTTTTTAACACGTTATCAACGATAGTCAAACAGCCGTATTTTGTTTCAAAGGGCGGGTTCATAAGAACTTTGGTTATTTTCTTGCTTTTTATCCATTCGCAAGCTTCAAAACTTCTACTGTCCAAATGCTCTAAATTTGTTTTTCCGTCTTTATGGATCAGCATATTTGCGCAGGCAAGCGCAAATATTTCCCTATCAAATTCGATACCAAACAGTTGCGACGTTTTAATTTGTCCTGCCTTTTTTGTTTTTACACCTCCTGCTTCTTTCATCATATTGCACATTGCTTTCACAAGAAATGCACCTGAACCGCAAGCCGCATCCAATACCCTATCGTTTTGATTTACGCCGATTAAGCGATACATAAAAGAAGTGATATGATCGGGCGTAAATACTTGCCCAGCTTCCGACTTGCCTTTATAGCGGTTAAATTCGTTAAAGAAAATACCCATTACGTCTTCACCGTTCCAATAATCCGAGTTTACGCATTCGGATATTTCGGAAACCCAAGCAATAAAATTATTGATTGCTTCTTGGTTGGTCGTATTATTCATTTTAATTTCCGCATAAACGTCCGTCAATAAATCAAGTTTTAAGTTTTGTTTTCTGCTTTCTTCCAATGATTTATGTAACGTGCTTAAAATAGAATTCTTCATAAGTGAAAAACTCATATCTTTAATAAGGATTGCACCATATCTTTTTGCAACCAAGGCGCACGCCGTAAAAATCATTCTATGGTAAAGGTTTTTTATACCGAATTCTATATGCAAGCAATCGTTTATTCTTTTAGTAAGATTATAAATCCTTTGCTTGTCTATCGTGTTTTTCGTGAAAAGTTCTATATAATAGCTTTTATCTTGCAATACATTTGAAAGACCATTGACTTCTATATTGTCCTTAAAAACACGTATGTCAACCCCATTATATAATATACCTACAACGTGTTCATATTGCGTTAGAACAATATTGCAATTTTTGATTAACTCATCAACCCACTTTTGCAAAGAAATATCTTCGTATTCAGATTTGGTTTCTAAAATAATTGCAGGTAACGTTTTGTTTGCAGGCAAATACCACCCGTCGGGCTTATTGTTGTTGCCTTTAAAACCTAATTGATTAAACGTGGTAATCTGTCCTGTTCCCTGTCGTATATCCTTTTCTACTTTATCAAACCCCAATAAACTTTTAGCCGAATCCCTAACTTCGTCTTCTGTTCGTTTTAAGATTGTCATTTGTTATTCTCCTTTAACCCTTTTTCGATAATTTCCGTTAAAAAATCGTTTATGCTGTAAGCATAATTTTCATTTTCTTTGATTTTGTTTACTTTTACCCTAATCTGTTTATACATTTTTGGTGGTAAACGTAACGGAAAGGTAACCTTATCAACCGTCGGTGTTTCTGTTTTATTCATATCATAATCTCCGTTTTTATAATGATATCATAATATTATAGTATTATGATATCATACAACCATAAAAAAATCAAGTAGATAAAAATAAAAACGCAAAAAAATTTTCCAAGTTTCATTAATTTCCCGTCAAAAATCAACGTCGTCAGTCCATATCCTATACCTTTTGGAATGACAGCTCTCCATTGCAAAATTTCCCCTTAGCTTTTACATATAAAGACTTTTTTGTGCACTTGTCAATAATTTCAAGCAAACGTCTTATACGCCGTTACCAGCCCCGCGCTAAGCAATATTCCGCCGATAATATCACTAAACCAATGTACCCCCGAAACAAGCCGACCAATCACCATAAAAGCAATAAACGCACTTATTATACAAATTACGCATTTTTTAATCGTTTTGTTTTTTATACGCGAGTTGAGTTGCATAATCGCCGTGGGCATTACGCAGGTTACGAGCATCGTCGTCGACGAAGGATACGAAGTTTCTAAATACCCGTTGATAAGTACAGGTCTATAATTGATAACAACCATTTCAAAGAAAATATAGGCAACAATTACCGCTATATAAAATGCGCCAAGAACAAACAAGCTACGATCCACTTTTAATAACGATTTTCTTTTTATCCATTGACAAACGCCCAAACCCGCAAAGGCA
The DNA here is from genome assembly GCA_045655705.1 of Candidatus Scatosoma sp. Taxonomy (GTDB): domain Bacteria; phylum Bacillota; class Clostridia; order Christensenellales; family Borkfalkiaceae; genus Scatosoma. The sequence continues at coordinate 1,016 of JAZOPU010000113.1, read as the reverse complement.
AGCGCGACGGCAATCGGCACCAATCCAAGCCAATCGGTAATGGTATATAGCAAAAAACAAACGCCTATGCGTTCGTGAAACCACCCGTTTAGCGTTGCAAACCCCACGCTTGAACCGTTTGGCCCTATCGCCTGTACGTCAACCAACCCAAGCAATACCGTCCATATACCAAATGCCAATATAAACCCTATTGACAAATAAATTCTTTTTTGCATTTTTATACACCTTTCCTTGATTTTAAGCTTTCGTTAAATATATTTTAATGGGGATTTTCTAAAAAAGCAAGAGCCGACCCGTCGCAGGGGCGACACTTTTCGTGGCGTTACGCTTTTATAAGCGGTAAAACCTTTATCAGTAAAAACGAAAGCAATAAAACGGTTGCATACGGCTGTAAACTCACGCTAAATAAGAGTATGCCCACGATATTTATAACAAGCGATATCCTGCGCTTGCGTTTATTCCAAAATGCGCTTTGACAGTTTTTAAACGATAATTGTAAAATTCCAAAAACCACGCTTGCAGTAATCACGGCAAAATACGAGGCCTTTAAATACCACTCTTTTTCCGTCAGTCCAAAAATGGAAACTTCATAAATAATCCCGTCGACGTTTTGCGCAAAAAACGGTAAAAACAGTAAAATGAGAATGCTTATATCCAACAAACCGAACGTCCAATCGCGAAGACGGTTTTCTTTTTGCTTACCGTCTTGTTCGGCTACGCATAATAATTCGTCGCAGGATAAAAGCTCGTCTACCGTAACGCCAAAAAACCTTGCCATACTTTTAAGCGAATCGAGATTCGGATACCCCCTGCCCAGCTCCCATTTGGAAATTGCCGTTCTTGACACGTAAAGAATTTCACCAAGTTCTTCTTGGGTAAGCCCTTTTTGTTTTCTTAATTCTTGTAATTTTTCATTAAATTCCATAACAACCCTTGCCTGCTTTTTTTATCTAAATTGTATCACACCGCGCCCTTTTATTCAAGCATTGACGGATAGAATACGCGACACTTTTCGT
>JAZOPU010000112.1:0-14889 GCA_045655705.1 Candidatus Scatosoma sp. | reverse complement strand
ATCGCGAGAGAATTGAGAGATAAAGACTACATGAAGATTATCTCCCTTGCTCCCGAAGTTCTGTAATTGTCAGGAGGACTAAAACAATGAACGTAAAAGTAAATGATAACGTACTTGTAATTGCCGGTAAAGATAAAGGCGTACAGGGAAAAGTCCTTGCCACGTCCCCTAAGGCAAATACGGTAGTCGTTGAAGGCGTGCGCGTGCAGAAAAAGCACGAAAAGGCAAGAAAAGCGAACGAAACGAGTAAAATCGTAGAAGTTCCCGGCCCTATCGACGCTTCCAACGTAAAAGTAGTGTGCCCTACGTGCGGTAAAGCGGTACGTGTAAAGCACGCGGTTGTAGACGGTAAGAAAGTGAGAGTGTGCGCATGCGGCGCCGTTCTTGACAAAGCATATTCCAAGAAAGCTGCGGCAAAAGCTGCGGCGGCTGCGGAAGAAGCTCCCAAGAAGAGAACGAGAAAGCGCGCGGCGAAACCCGCGGAAACTGCCGAAAACACGCAAGCTCCCGAAGCTACGGAAAACAAGTAACGAGGTAAGTGAAAATGGCAGAAAAAGTTTATAAGAATAGAGTAAAAGAAAAGTATGAAAAAGAAGTCGTACCTTTCCTTATGAAAAAATTCGGATACAAATCCGTAATGCAATGCCCCAAGCTCGTTAAGATTGTTATCAACACGGGACTTGGTGATATTAAGGACAACGCGAAGTCCATTCAAATGACGGAAAACGAAATTAAAATGATTTCCGGTCAACAACCTATCCTTACGAAAGCGAAGAAATCGGTTGCGAACTTCAAGGTAAGAGAAGGACAAACGGTTGGTATCAAAGTAACCCTTCGCGGCGAAAGAATGTATAACTTCTACGACAAGTTCGTATCTATCGCGCTTCCCCGTCTCCGCGACTTCCGCGGTGTATCGGACAAAGCGTTTGACGGACGCGGCAACTACTCGGTGGGCTTGAAAGAGCAACTCATCTTCCCTGAAATCACCTACGATCAGGTAGAGAAAATCAGAGGTATGGACGTTGCGATCGTAACCACTGCGAACACGGACGAAGAGGCAAGAGAGCTTTTGAGAGCGCTCGGAATGCCTTTCAAGAAGTAAGGAGAAACGAACATGGCAAAGAAGTCAATGATCAATAAACAGCAAAAGACGCCCAAGTTCTCTACGAGAGCGTATACCAGATGCACCATTTGCGGAAGACCTCACTCGGTTTTAAGAAAATACGGTGTTTGCCGTATCTGTTTCCGTAACCTTGCATACAAGGGAGAAATTCCCGGCGTTAAAAAGTCGAGCTGGTAATAGGAGGTAAGAAAAAATGACAGATCCTATCGCAGATATGCTTACAAGAATTAGAAACGCGATCACGGCGAAGAAAGAAGCCGTAGAAATCCCCGCATCCAACGAAAAGAAAGCGATTGCTGAAATTTTGGCGGAAGAAGGTTGGGTAAAAGACGTTAAAATCGTTGAAGACGGTTATAACGGCAAGATCGCAATCACGCTTAAATACAATGACAAGAAATCGGTTATCAGCGGTTTGCAAAGAGTATCCAAGCCCGGCTTGCGTACCTATGCAGGCGTTGCGAACATGCCCCGCGTCCTTGGCGGATTTGGAACGGTTATCCTTTCCACGAACAAGGGTATTATGACGGGTAAGAAAGCAAAGGCAGCCAACGTAGGCGGCGAAGTCCTTTGCTACGTATGGTAAGGAGGGCAAAGCATTATGTCGAGAATCGGTAAAATGCCCATTGCACTCTCTGCGGGCGTAACGGTAGATTTCAAAGACGGCGTCGTAACCGTAAAAGGACCGAAAGGCACGCTTACGAGAGAAATCGTAGGTAACATCGGTGTAGAAACGGAAGGTACGAACCTCGTCGTTAAAGCATTGGACAACACGGCGGACACGAACGCGAAACACGGACTTTACAGAGCGTTGTTACAAGGTATGGTAACGGGCGTTACGGAAGGTTTCGTAAAATCGTTGGAAGTGAAAGGCGTAGGTTGGAAGGCAGCAGTTCAAGGCAACAAGCTTGTTTTGAACGTAGGTTTTTCGCATCCCGTTGAAGTGGTTGCACCCGAAGGTATTAAATTCGAGTGTCCTACGCTTACGGACGTCAACGTATCGGGTATCAACAAAGAACTCGTTGGTCAGATCGCGGCGAACATCAGAAAGATCAGATTGCCCGAACCTTATCACGGCTACGGTATCCGCTATAAGGGCGAGAACGTAGAACATAAGGAAGGTAAGACTTCCGGTAAAGGTAAAAAATAAGGAGCGTTAAAGTATGATTACGAAAATTGATAAAAATGCAGTCAGACAAAAACGCCACGCGCGCGTCAGAAAGACGGTTACGGGCACGGCGGAAGCGCCCCGTATGAACGTTTACAGAAGTCTTAACCACATTTACGTACAGGTAATCGACGACAGAGCAGGCGACGCGAAAGGCGGCGTTACGATCGTGGCGGCGTCCACGATGGACAAAGCGGTAAAAGAAAGAGTAGCGGGTCTTAATAAGACGGACGCGGCAAAAGTTGTCGGCGCGGTTGCGGCAGAAAGAGCAATGGCGAAAGGCGTAGAGACGGTCGTATTCGACAGAGGCGGCTATCTTTACACGGGACGCGTAAAAGCGGTTGCAGACGGCGCGAGAGAAGCCGGACTTAAATTCTAAGGAGTGGGCATTATGGCAGACGAAAAAAGAGAAAGAAGACCTCAAAGAAGACAAGCGGAAGATGACGGTCTTGTTAAAAAGCTCATTGAAGTAAACCGCGTAACGAAAGTTGTAAAAGGCGGTAAGAATATGCGTTTTGCGGCGCTCGTGATCGTCGGCGACGGCAACGGCAAAATCGGCGTTGCAACGGGTAAAGCAAAAGAAGTTCCCGAAGCGATTGAAAAAGCTACGCAAAGAGCGAAAAAGAATATGACTTCCGTTTCTATCGTAAACGGTACGATCCCCCATCAGGTAATTGGTATTTTCGGTCGTGGCAGAGTGCTTATGATGCCCGCTGAAGAAGGTACCGGTGTTATCGCGGGCGGTCCCGTTCGTGCGGTAATGGAAGCAGTTGGTATCAAAAATATCAGAACGAAATCGCACGGAACGCAAAACCCCGGCAACTGTGTAAAAGCAGCGATCGAAGGTTTGAAAGAACTCAAATCGGTGGAACAAGTTGCGGCGCTTCGCGGTAAAACCGTAGAAGAAATTTTGAGCTGAGAAAACGGAGGAACAAGAAAATGGCTAAAATCAAAGTAACGCTTGTAAAAAGCACGATCGGGCAAGTGCAATCGGTAAAAGCTACCGTTGCTGCGCTCGGTTTGAAGAAAATCCGTTCTTCCAATGAATTTGACGATACGCCCGCAGTACAGGGTATGATTACGAAAGTAAAACATCTCGTCAAAGTAGAAAACGTATAAGGAGATTTATCATGAGAATAGATACTCTTGCGCCTGCACAAGGCGCGGTAAAAGCGACGAAAAGACTTGGTCGCGGTATCGGCTCCGGCACGGGTAAAACCTCCGGTAAGGGCCATAAAGGTCAATGGGCTCGCTCCGGCGGCGGTGTTCGTCCCGGGTTTGAAGGCGGTCAAATGCCTATTGCACGCCGTGTACCCAAGAGAGGTTTCAACCACGTCGGCAAAAAGGTATACGTAATCGTAAACCTTGACGATCTGAACACGCTTCCCGAAGGAACGGTCGTTGACTACGGTTTCGTTATGGAAAACTCGCTTGCAAAAGCCGTGAAAAACAACTGTGGTTTGAAAGTTCTCGGCGCAGGTGAGCTCAAAGTAGCGCTCACCGTAAAAGCGGCGAAATTCTCCGCATCTGCAAAAGAAGCAATCGAAGCTGCAAAAGGAACGGCGGAGATCGTTGAATAAGACGTAACACGGAAAACCTTTCGGGTTTTCCGTAGTTCGCGTATTTCTCCCCCTATTTCCACGCACTCGTTGCGCGGTGTAAAAAAATTATTACGGAGAAAAACATGTTACAGACATTAATCAATGCATTTAAAGTAAAAGAAATCAGACGTAAAGTGTATATGATGCTTCTTTTACTGCTCGTATTCCGTATTGGTTGTTTTATTCCCGTTCCGGGACTGAACAGAAGCGAGTTCGCCACGGCAATCAGCGGGAACGACTTCCTTACCTTAATGAGCAGCATCACGGGTGGTGCGCTTTCGCAAGGTACGGTGTTCGCTTTGGGTATCGGACCGTATATCAACGCTTCGATTATCATGCAGCTTTTGAGCGTGGGTATTCCCGCTCTTGAAAGATTGTCCAAACAAGGCGAAGAGGGCAGAAAAAAGATTGCACAGTATACCCGTTACGTTACGATCTTACTTGCAATCATTCAATCCATCGGTATTATCGTCAGCTTTGGCGGTAGCAACGGTGCGATTCAAAAAGAATTGTTCTTCGGTCAGGAATGGCTTGCGGGCGTGTTTATGACGATTATCTACACGGCAGGTGCGTTTATCGTTATGTGGCTTGGTGAAAGAATTACCGACTACGGCGTAGGCAACGGTCAATCGATGATCATCTTCGCAGGTATCTTGGCTACGGCGGGCAATATGATCGTGGGCAAGTTTGAAAACGTTTTCGACGGCAACACCAAAGCGATTTGGGAGCTGATTGCGTTCGTGCTCGTTGCAACGGTTATCTTCTTTGCAATCGTATACGTGGATCTTTCCGAAAGAAAAGTTCCCGTACAGTACGCAAAGCAGATCAAGGGCAGAAAAATGTACGGCGGTCAATCCTCCAACATTCCCATTCGTATTTCGGGCGGCGGCGTTATGCCTCTTATCTTCGCGTTCTCCATTTTGAGTTTCCCTCAAATGATCGCGAGCATGATTGGAAACGGCGACAACGGATTTAACAGATGGTGGACGAATTGGATGTCCGCGTCGGCGGAAGGCTGGGGCGCAGTCGTGTATTCGCTCGTGCTTTGCTTGCTTATCTTCGCGTTCTCGTTCTTCTACGCGCAGATGCAGTTCAACCCCGAAGACGTATCCAAGAGCATTCAACAAAACGGTGGCTTTATTCAAGGTATTCGCCCTGGTAAAGCAACGGAAGCATATCTCAAAAAGATATCCAACCGTATCACGCTTTTTGGTGCAATCTATCTTTCGCTCGTGGCGTTTATCCCGTCCGTTGCGTTTGCATGGGCTTCGCTGGATCTTGTCAACGTATTCTCGACAACGAGTATTCTCATCGTCGTATCGGTGGCAATGGAATTTGAAAAGCAAATGCAAGCACAGCTAATGATGAAAAACTACAAAGGATTTTTGAAATAAGCAGGAACTCGTGCGATCCGCTAAAACGGATCGCCACACAACCGTTTTGGTACATCATCAAAAAAGGAGACGGTTATGAATATTATACTGCTCGGAGCGCCGGGGGCGGGGAAAGGTACGCAAGCGTCGAAAATTGCCGATACTTACGGATTGCCCCATATCTCGACGGGAGACATTTTTAGAGAAAACATCAAAAATCAAACAGAGATCGGGTTGCTTGCCAAGTCGTATATCGATAAAGGTCAGCTCGTGCCCGACGAAGTAACTTGCAAGATCGTGGAAGAGAGAATCGCCCGCGACGATTGCAAAAACGGCTATATGCTGGACGGATTTCCCCGCACGATCGCGCAAGCGGAAGCACTTGATAAGATTGCCGATATTCAAATGGTAATCAATATCGACGTCGACCACGCCTTGCTTATGGATCGTCTGTGCGGTAGACGCGTATGTAAGGATTGCGGAGAAAGCTATCATACGTCGCGCTTAAACGGAAAAACGACCTGCTCGCGTTGCGGCGGGGAATTGTATCAAAGAAAGGACGACAATCCCGAAACGGTACAAAGCCGCTTGGACGTATATAACGCGCAGACCGCGCCGCTTATCGACTATTACGAAAAGAAGGGCTTGCTCTTCAACGTAGTGAGCGATACGCGTCCGCCCGAAGCGACGTTTGAACAAATCAAGGAGAAGCTGGATACGCTTCTTAAATAAGTATGATTCACGTAAAGACGGAAAAAGAAATAGCGCTTATGCGCGAACCGTGCAAGATTGTCCGCGATACGCTTGCGTTCGTGGGCACGAAAATCGGTGCGGGTATGAGCACGAAAGAAGTGGACGAACTCGTTGAGCGGTATATCCGTAGCGCGGGCGCGTATCCTTCCTGTCTGGGCTACGGCGGTTTCCCCGCCTCGGCTTGCGTGTCCGTCAACGAAGTCGTCGTGCACGGGATTCCCGATGAGCAAACGATTTTAAAAGACGGCGATATCGTGAGCGTGGATTTGTGTGCGTATAAAAACGGCTACCACGGCGACGCCTGCCGAACGTTCAAAATCGGCAAGGTATCTCCTGAAAAGGAAAAGCTCGTTGCCGTAACGGAAGAATGTTTCTTCAAAGGCATCGAAAACCTGCGTGCGGGCACACCGCTGTTTGATATCGGCTATCGCGTGCAAAAACACGCGGAAGCGCACGGCTACGGCGTAATTCGTTCGTATACGGGGCACGGTATCGGCAAGGAAATGCACGAAGATCCGTCCGTTCCTAACTATGGGCGAGCGGGCACGGGCGTGCGATTGAAAGCAGGTACGGTACTTTGCGTCGAGCCAATGATTGCGATGGGCGACTATCGCGTGAGACTTTTGGACGACGAGTGGGGCGCGGTAACGGTAGACGGGAAATGCGCGGCGCACTATGAAAACACTTTGGTGGTGCGCGAGGACGGCGTTGAGATATTAACGCTGTGAGATAAGAAAAAATTCGGAGGAAATTTCTGTGTCCAAAGACGACGTAATCGAAGCGGAAGGAAAGGTTGTCGAAGCGTTGCCCAATGCGACGTTCAAAGTACAGCTTTCCAACGGTCATACTATCACGGCGTATATTTCCGGTAAGCTTCGTATGAACTATATCAGGATCATCGAAGGCGATACGGTTAAATTGGAAATGAGCCCGTACGATTTGACGAAAGGCAGAATCACGTGGCGTAGTAAGTCGTAAGACGAAGAGTGAAATCAACAAGGAGAAAAGAAAATGAAAGTTAGACCTTCTGTAAAACCTATGTGCGATAAGTGCAAAGTAATCAAAAGAAACGGCAGAGTAATGGTAATTTGCTCCAAGAGCAAGAGCCATAAGCAAAGACAGGGCTAAAAACCAATAAAAAATAGGAAAAATTCGCCAAAAACGCTTGACACACCTTGACGGACTATGCTATAATCATAGTATGCCGTATTTTGGGAGTTAGCGCAAAGTAGCGGTAAAATTTCCGAAAACGATACGAAATCAAGCTGAATTTCCGCGAAAAGCGGAAACTCAGTTTTGTCGCGTGTAAACGCGTGTGCGCGTGCGTATATACGTGAGCAAGAGGAATCCCCTCAAAAACAACACGATTTTTGGGACAAGCGTATTTTCCACTACCCTTAACCAAAAACCGTTCGCGATAAATTATAAAAAACAAAAACAAAAAAACGGAGGACTAAAATCAATGGCACGTATTGCCGGTGTAGATTTACCCAGAGAAAAAAGAGTGGAAATCGGCCTTACCTACATTTACGGTATCGGTCTTACGACTTCCAAGAAAATTCTCGCGGAAACGGGTATCAATCCTGATACGAGAGTAAAGGATCTCGACGAAAACGACGTTTCCAAATTGAGAGAATATATTGATCACAACTTACGAGTAGAAGGTGAACTTCGCAGTGAAGTATCCCTGAACATTAAGCGCCTTATGGAAATCGGATGCTATCGCGGTATCCGTCACAGAAAGGGCTTGCCCGTACGCGGACAGAGCACGAAGAGAAACGCTCGTACGCGTAAAGGACCTGCACGCGCGATTGCAGGTAAGAAGAAGTAAGCAGGAGGGCGATAAAAAATGGCAGAAATGAAGAAAAAAGTCGCTTCCCGTAAGCGCAAAGAAATTAAGAAAATCGACAAAGGACAGGTTCATATCCAGTCCACGTTCAACAATACGATCGTAACGGTAACGGACACGAACGGCAACGCAATTTCACAATCGAGCGCAGGTGCGCTTGGTTACAAGGGTAGCCGTAAGGGTACGCCGTTCGCAGCACAAATGGCAGCGGAAACGGCGGCTAAGGTTGCAAAAGAACACGGACTTAGAAGCGTTGAAGTGTTTGTAAAAGGTCCTGGGGCTGGTAGAGAATCCGCAATTCGTGCGCTTTCCACCTGTGACTTGGAAATCACCATGATTTCCGACGTATCGCCCATTCCCCACAACGGATGCAGACCCCCGAAGCGTCGTAGAGTTTAAGAGGAGGCATAAAGAAAAATGGCAAGATATAGAGAAGCGAAATGTAAGCTTTGCAGAAGAGAAGGTGCGAAGTTGTTCTTAAAGGGCGACAAGTGCTATATGGAAAAATGCCCGTTCAACAAGCGTCCGGTTGCTCCCGGTCAGCACGGTGCAGACAGAAAGAAGGTATCCGAATACGGATTACAGCTTCGTGAAAAACAAAAGACCAAGAGAATTTACGGCGTACAGGAAGGTCAATTCCGTAAATATTACGAAATGGCAGACCGTATGAAAGGCGTTACGGGTGAAAACATGCTTTCGCTTTTGGAAAGACGTCTTGATAACGTAGTATTCAGAATGGGTATTGCGCCTTCGAGAACGCTTGCGCGTCAAATCGTAAGCCACGCACACCTTTCCGTAAACGGCAAGACGGTTACGATTCCTTCGTACATCGTAAAAGCTGGCGACGTGATTTGCGTGAAAGAAAATAGAAAAGATAACAAGTACTTTACGGCACTCAAAGACACCAAAGAGAGCAACAGTCTTGTAAAATGGGTGGAATTTGACAGAGAAAAACTTGCAGGTAAAGTTTTGGCTCTTCCCACGAGAGAAGATATCGACAGCCAGATCGCTGAACACATGATTGTCGAATTGTACTCCAAATAATTGAAACATATCAGGAGGTAACACAATGATCGAAATGGATATGCCCAAACTCGAAGTGCTCGAAAACGACGAATTTTATGCAAAAGTCGTGTGTGAGCCTTTGGAGAAAGGTTTCGGTCTTACCATTGGAAACTGTCTTAGACGTATTCTTCTTGGCGCACTTCCCGGTGCGGCGGTTGAAGGGATCAAGTTCCTTGACGGAAGCGTGAAGCACGAATTTTCCGCTGTTGCGGGCGTTAGAGAAGACGTAACGGAGATTATTCTCAATCTCAAAACGCTTGCAATCAAAACGAAAGTTATTGATAAGGACTATGAAAAGGTTCTCCACATTTGCAAAGAAGGCCCTGCCGTTTTGACGGGTAAGGATCTCAACGTAGACGCGGAAATCGAAGTAGTCAATGCGGATCAATACGTTTGCACGATCGACGAAGGCGCGAAATTAGACGTCGAAATCACGATCGGCAGAGGCAGAGGCTATCGTCCTGCAAAAGAGAACAAGAAGCCCGTTGTTGATTACATTGCGGTAGACTCTATCTACACGCCCGTGCAAAGAGTTAATTACACGGTTGAACCCACGCGCGTTGGTCAAGCAGTAGACTATGACAAACTGACATTGGAAGTATGGACGGACGGCACGTTCTCGGGCAAAGAGATCATTTCTTTGGCTGCAAAGATTATGCAGGACCACATCAATCTTTTCGTGAATTTGAGCGAAACGATTAAAGGAATGGATATCCTTGTTAAGACGGAAGACGACAAACAACAACAAATTCTCAAAATGGTAATTGAAGAAATGGACCTTTCGGTTCGTTCCTACAACTGCTTAAAGAGAGCGAATATTCACACGGTCGAAGACCTTACGAAGAAAACGGAAGACGATATGTTAAAGGTGAGAAACCTTGGCAGAAAATCGCTTGACGAAGTCATTCAAAAATTGGATTCTTACGGCCTTGCATTAAGAGAACAGGAGGATTAAAATTATGCCCGGAAAATTGGGAAGAACGTCCAAAGAAAGAAACGCACTTTTGAGAGGACTTGCGTCGCAACTTCTTTGGTACGGTAAGATCGAAACGACCGCAGCGAAAGCGAAAGAACTTCGTCCTTACGTAGAAAAGCTCATCACGAAAGCGGTGAACACGTATGCGGACAATATCGAATACGAAGTAACGAAAAAAGACAGCAAGGGTAAAGAAGTAACCGTCACGAACGTAAAAGACGGAGCGAAGAAACTTGCGGCACGCCGTGCAATCATGGCAAAAACGTATGATCTTCAAGAGATCAAAGGTTTCCATGAAAAGAAGAGCGAATTCAAAGCAAGAACGGCTGACGTACAACACCCCTTAATGGACAAACTCTTCAATGAAATCGCGCCGAAGTATGCGGCAAGAAAAGAAGAAGTTGGTCAAGGCGGCGGATACACGAGAATTTATCTTCTCGGCGAACGCCGTGGCGACGCGTCGGAAATGGCGATCATCGAATTGGTTTAATCGATACGTACAAAAAAGACAACCCGTGGGAAATTCCTGCGGGTGTTTTTTTGTTAAGGATACTCTGTGTTTGGTGCGGAGATAGGTATATTTAGAAGAAAAAATAAACGGGCAGATATGCTTTTCAACGCATACCTGCCCGCCTGTTTTGATAAAACACACAATCAAGTTATATTAGCTATTGATTAATTCATCAATACTCATATTAAACAGTTGGCTTAATTTTCTTAAATTATCAATATTGGGTTCGGTGCGTCCTTGTTCCCAATTTGCGTAGCAACTTTCTACAACGTTTAAGTGTGTCGCGACCTGCTTCTGCGTGAGATTACTTTGCTTTCTGGCATCTTTAAGGTTTTTACAAAAAATATTATCCATATGTAATATTTTACGATGTTACTAGACAAAATGTCTTGACACTAGATAAAATATCTAGTATAATATTTAAAATGTAAATTGAAATAAAAAGGTGAAGTAAAAATGTTTTGTAGAAATTGTGGAAAAGAGATAAATGAGACCGATAAGTTTTGCTTTTCTTGCGGGAGTAACATTGAGGAAAGCGTACCAAATTTGGAAAACCTAAAAGAAAAGGAGAAAACTCCTATTGTTAATGAAGTTGCCAACGCATCAATACCCTCTAATTATATAGAAATGCAACCGACATTGCCAAGCAACCAAGTAGAGGAAAAGAGAATCGATTTTGGACTTTTTTGCACAAATTGTGGAACGAAATTAAAAAAGGAAAAGCTTTGTCCTTCATGTAACTATCCTACGAAGAATGAAGCTGGAAAAAACTGTCGTTTTTGCGGCGGTGTGGTTTCGAATAGTGTTTGCAGTGTGTGTAAAACACCGATAAAAAAACATATTTTAGAAGTTATTTTCCGAGTAACGGCTTGTGTTTTGATAGTGATACTTCTTATTGACGCCGTTATGGAATTGATTGGTGGAAATTTTCTGCTGATGGCAATGGAAGCAGGAATAGGGGTAAGTATTTGTATTTTTGTTTTTCGTAAGGTGCAAATAAACAAAATAAAATCTTTGTTAAAAGCAAAAGAATTCAGTGGGCGTTGGGTTTACGTGATTTATGCAGGGATTATAGCTTTAAGTATTCTTACAATGAGCATTGGAAGAGCTTTAACAGAAGATAAAGAAGACTCCTTATCAGGGGATAATTTGGCGGCATATAATTTAATAATAGAAGCTTCATACGATTTCAAAAATCCAAGCAGTGTAAGACTCGTTTCAGGGCAAGTATATTTTGATGAAGAGGAACTTGAATATGCGGGTTGGTTTGCTTTATCAGCGACAAACGGATTTGGTGCTAGAGATACGGGGTATTATTTTATTAGCTATTTAGATGGGGAACAGTTTACGCTGGATTTAGAAGAAAACGGTACAGAGTCCTCAATTGATTTTGCGAAAGAAAAAAACGCTTTGGATATCGATAGCATAAATGAAGCATTAGCGGAATATTGGGGAAATTCATGGGAATAACAGTACCTATTTTTGCGCGAAAAAACAGACAGGGAAAACCCTGTCTGTAATTTTCTTCAAAGAGTTATTTTACAACGCGGATACAAGCAAGCGATAACGTTCCAGGGCCTGTGTGGCAGGCGATACTCAATGAAATGGGATCGCTATATATAACTTCTACGCCCGGGATTCGTTTTTCCGCTTCTGATTTTAAAAGTGCGGCGTCGTCGGGGTTGTTCGCGTGGGCGATACAAAGTTTCATTTCACCCTTGTCCGCGTATTCCTTAAATTTCCCTGATAAATCGTTGATAACCGCTGAAATCATTGTTTCTTTGGCTTTGGCAAGCGTGCGGGGCAGGGCGAACTTGCCAAGCGCACCGCCGTTCAAAAGGAGTACGGGGCGCAGTTTTAAAATTCCGCCAATTGCCGCGGCGGCAGGGGAAATTCTCCCGCCTTTTTTCAGGTATTTCATACTTTCCAGCGAAAAATACACTGAATAATCACTGCTCGATTGTTCCAAACTTTCTTTGATTTCTTGCGCGGATTTGCCTTGCTCACGAAGTGTAGCCGCGTCGTATACGCTCGTTTTGAGTGCGATCGAAATGCGGTGATTATCCACTACGAAAACCTTTCCGTTAAAGTCTTTGGCAAGTGCCGTCGCCGTTGCGCAGGACGCGCTCAGCTCGGAAGAAGTGGGGATATGTACGATCTCGTCGTACTCTTTCAAGATCTCCGTCCAAAACTCGGTAACTTCGGCAACGCTGGGTTGCGAAGTGGAAATATTCGCATCGGAAATTAATTTTTCATAGAACGTTTGCGCGGAAAGATCCACGTATTCAAGGTGTTCTTCCCCGTCGATAATAAAAGGCATAGGCAACACGAAAATACCTTGACCGTCCGTTTCGTGCGGGATCATACCACTGTTCGTATCCGTCGTGATTGCAATTTTTTTGATCGTATCCATAAATACTCCTTATCCTTTATATCATAGCAAAATTCTTTGGATTTGTCAAGGAAAGTTTAGTAACTAAACGAAATTTTCATATAGTAAAAGTTTGTGCTTTTTTGGCATAAAAAATACCCCTTGACGTGCAAGGGGTAAACGTCTATTTGACAATGCGCGCACAGGCAACGGCAAGCGCGCCCGCACCGATATGGCAAGATACGCTAAGGGAGAGCGGATCGCAACAGGTGACGGGTACGTTAGGAACAAGCGTTTTCAATTCTTTGACAAATTTCTCTGCGTCTTCTTGGCAGTTGGTGTGCGCCACGAAGATTACCATTTCATTTTGTTTCACAAATTTTGTAAACTTCGTTTCTAAATCGTTTTTTATCGCCGTTTTCATCGCTTCTTTGGCTTTGATTGTCCCGCGGGAAAGTGCGTATTTATCCAGCTTTCCACCGTGGATCTGTAAAACAGGCTTGATTTTAAGTATAGAACCGATCGTCGCGGCGGCAGGGGAAACCCGTCCGCCTTTTTTGAGATATTTCATCGTGTCAACGGCAATATAAATGGAAGAATCTGCGGCAGTTTGTTCTAAATATTCCTTAATATCCATGGGGGTATAGCCACGCTCGCGTAAGGTCGCCGCGTCGTATACGCTTTGTTTAAGCGTAACGGAAATGCGCCTATTATCCACGACGGTGATTTTTCCTGTAAATTCTTCGCTTGTGGCAAGCACCGTTGCCGAAGCGCAAGATTGGCTTAAACTCGAAGACATGGGGATATGCACGATATGGTCGTATTCTTTTAAGATCTCCGTCCAAAATTCCGTCAATTCGCCAACGCTGGGCTGGGAAGTGGAAACTTCGGCATTCTCGTTGAGTTTTTGATAAAAGTCGGACTGTGAAAGATTGACGTTTTCAAAATAACATTCTCCGTCAATTAAAAAGGGCATGGGCAAAACGAAAATGTCTTTATCTTTCGCTTCGTTTATTAAAATGCCGCTGTTACTGTCCGTTGTGATTGCAATTTTCATATTTGCTCCTTGCTATGTATAGTATGCAACGATTACGCTAATTATCATAACAAATTTTATAGTTTTTGTCAATAATTGCGGGCTATAATTAAGAAAAAAAGTCACAAAATACTATGACAGCTATATATAGTAAGGGGAAAGTATTTTTTGTGGTAGTTTTGTTTTACAATTTACGTGAAACGTAATGCGAGCAAAAAGTGCATAACGGTTGATTATAAGGACAAATGCGAACGTGTACTTGTGCGCATATATAAGCTGTAAGAAGTTGAAAAGCGTTTTAGTAAAGCGGTATAAGAAATAAAAATAAGGGAGCAGGTATGCGATGAAATGTAAAAACTCGCTCTTTTAACGGAGAAAAAATTTTTTTTGAAATTTTGCTAAAAAACGAGAGAAAAATGCTTGACAAATATTCGTAAATAGAGTATTATATACAAGCATTGTTTGAGTGTAGCGACTTATGTGGCCCAATAGCTCAGTTGGTTAGAGCGCCAGCCTGTCACGCTGGAGGTCGACGGTTCGAGCCCGTTTTGGGTCGCCACGCATGCCTTGGTAGCTCAGTCGGTAGAGCAGCAGACTGAAAATCTGCCTGTCGGTGGTTCGATTCCGCCCCAAGGCACCACACTCAACACAACACGCAAAGCGTACTGTGTTGAGTGTGGTATGTGGGACGTTGTGAGAAACACCGCATTAACGGTGGTTCGCGTGAGCGAGCAAGACGACACGAGTAACATCAATGAGCGGGTGTGGGTTGCGAGTGCTACCCTTGTGGCGAAGCCACAAGATACCGCCCCAAACGCCCAAAGCGTACTGTGTTGAGTGTGGTAATCAAATATCGTGCAAAAATTAAGCCAAAAGCACCACAAGCCGGTGTAGCTCAATTGGCAGAGCAGCTGATTTGTAATCAGCAGGTTGTGGGTTCGAGTCCAATCACCGGCTCCAACCAAAAACGTAATATAAAATGGGCAGATTCCAGAGCGGCCAAATGGATCAGACTGTAAATCTGACGTCTTCGACTTCGGTGGTTCGAATCCACCTCTGCCCACCA
>JAZOPU010000111.1:0-3705 GCA_045655705.1 Candidatus Scatosoma sp. | reverse complement strand
TACCTTTTGTAGCGGGGATTGCCTATGAATTTAACCGACTGGTGGGCAAATACGACAATTGGTTCACCCGCATTCTCCGGGCGCCCGGAATGGGCATGCAACGTTTTACCACCATAGAACCGGATGACTCCATGATCGAAGTGGCCATCGTTGCCCTGGGTAAAGCGCTTTCTTTTGAAGGTGTGGAAGTGGACGTTTCTGCCTACGAACCTAAACCGGAAGAAATTGAAACGGCGGAAGAACCGTCTTTGGAAGCAGGGGAGGCAGAAGAGGCATGACCCTATCTGCCTGTCGAAAATATATAGCAGAACGGATTCAATCCGTTGCCGGAGATTGTGCGGATGTTGAAGCAGAACAGATTTTTGTTGCTGCATTAGACATTTCCCGCACTTTTCTTTTTGCGTATCCGGAGAAAGAAATTGAACCTAACCGGCATCAAACGATTACTGAAATTACGGAGCGAAGAGCAGCCGGAGAGCCTTTACAGTATATATTAGGTGTTGCACCTTTTATGGGGCTGGAATTTACAGTGCGTCCCGGCGTGTTGATTCCTCGCAGGGATACGGAGGTTTTGGTGGAAAATGCTCTTCCGTATTGTGAAGGGAAACGCGTACTGGATTTATGTACCGGCAGTGGCTGTATCGGTGTTTCTGTTGCCCGTCTTGCTAAGCCTTCTTTGGTTGCTCTTTCGGATATTTCGCCTGCCGCCCTTGATGTAGCGCGGGAAAATGCAAAAGCGCATGGCGTTACACCTATTTTCTATCAAAGCGATTTCCTTGCAGAAATTCCGGAAGACGTAATCTTTGATGTAATTCTATCCAATCCGCCTTATATAACTTCCGCAGAAATGGAAACGCTGCCTTTGGATGTAAAGAATTACGAACCGGGACTTGCCTTGGAGGCCGGAGAAGACGGTTTGGATGCATATAGAAAGATTCTGAAAGACGTGCCCCGCGTATTGGAAAAGGGTGGCTATTTGTTCTTTGAAATTGGCTATGCCCAAGGAGAAGCCGTACTCACTTTAATGGAACAGCAGGGGTTCCGGGATGTCCACGTGCTTCGGGATTATGGCGGGCAAGATCGGGTTGTGGTCGGCCAAAGGTAAAATGGATTGAAAATAATATGGAAAAAGCCGTCTCGTAATTGAGACGGCTTCTTTGTTGGAGCCCTTAATCGGAATTGAACCGATGACCTCATCCTTACCATGGATGCGCTCTACCTACTGAGCTATAAGGGCGAATATGTGTCGGTGGAGCGGGTGAGGGGAATCGAACCCCCGTAATCAGCTTGGGAAGCTGGAATTCTACCATTGAACTACACCCGCACATATCACATTCCGCCGTCGCATCGACAACGCCTGTATATAATAGCATTATTAAAAAAAATTGTCAAACAATTTTCGCGCTTTTTTGAAAAAATTTCATATTTTTTTTATTTCTTTAAAAATCCCCTTATTTTATTTCCCTATTTTTTTTAAATATGCTATAATATAAGAAACGTAAGTCCGTTTTTAAACAGCATTACGAAAAGATATATATTCAAAACGCCAAGCAGGGGCATTAGCACCATTAAAAGCAGGTCGCTCCGTTTATATTTTAATAGGAACATACAAACGTAGATTGTAACCGCGCCACCCAAAACCCCAGTGAAGATAAGCTTACTCAAACTTTTTTGCGGTGGTTTGCTTGCTCCGTTTGCGATAGTCAGCGGTTCGCCTTGGCGGGATACTTCCGCTTGCTGTTCTTCGTCGCGCAACGTCTTGACGAGTAAAAACGCATAAAAATTTACGGCTAAAATATAAGCCACCAAAAGAATATAAAAAATAATCATATTCTTATTTTGCGCAAATTGAAAAAAATTTAACACAGAGGTATATACGTTATGAAAAAAAGAGCACTTATAAGCGTTTCCGACAAAACGGGTATCGTGGAATTTTGCAAACGCCTGATCGCGTGTGACTTTGAGATCATTTCGACGGGCGGTACGGCAAAAGCACTCAAAGACGCGGGCTTGCCCGTTATCGGTATTAGCGAGCTTACGGGATTTCCCGAATGTTTGGACGGGCGCGTGAAAACGTTGCACCCGATCGTGCACGCAGGGCTTTTGGCAATGCGCTCCAACCCCGATCACATGTCGCAACTTGAAAAACTCAACATCAACACGATTGATATCGTTGCCGTCAATCTCTATCCGTTCAAAGCGACCATTTCCAAAGTAGGCGTAAGCTTTGAAGAAGCGGTGGAAAATATTGATATCGGCGGGCCTACCATGATCCGCGCCGCGGCGAAAAACTATCAAGACGTTGCGGTTGTCGTTGATCCCAAGGACTATGAACGCGTACTTTCCGAGCTTGAAGCGGGCGAAATTACGCTGGATACCAAAAAATACTTACAATATAAAGTATTCGCGCACACCGCGGTGTACGATAGTATGATTTCCAATTATCTTGCTGAAAAGTTGGATATTCGCTATCCCGATAGTATTACCTTTGCTTATGAAAAGGCGCAGGATATGCGTTACGGCGAAAACCCGCACCAAGGCGCGTCCTATTATAGCGAAGAGTTTATCCGCGCTGGCTCGCTTTCCAAGGCGAAACAGCTTTGGGGTAAAGAGCTTTCCTATAACAACATCAACGACGCGAACGGCGCACTTGAACTCGTGAAAGAATTTGACGAGCCTTGCGTGGTGGCAAGCAAGCATGCAAACCCTTGCGGTGTTGGTACGGGCAAGACCATTCACGAAGCGTATTTAAAAGCGTATGAAAGCGATCCCGTGTCCGTATTCGGCGGTATTTTGGCGATCAACGGCGTGGTGGACGAAGCAACCGCAAAAGAAATCAATAAGATTTTTATTGAGATCGTTATCGCGGAAGGCTTTACCAAAGAGGCTTTGGACGTGCTCACGACCAAGAAAAATATCCGTCTTTTGGAGCTTCCCGATATCAAAGCAAAGAGAGAAGCGAGTGCGTACGATATGAAGAAGGTATACGGCGGACTTCTTATTCAAGACTACGACGAAACGCTTTATAACAAAGAAAACGTGCAAGTGGTAACCAAGCGCGCGCCCACGGCGGAAGAAATGAAAGCGCTTGACTTTACTTGGAAAGTTGTGAAATACACAAAATCCAACGCAATCGTTATTGGTAAAGAAGACAGAACGACGGGTATCGGTATGGGACAAACCAACCGTATCTGGGCGGCGCAACAGGCGATCGAACACGCGGGCGACGAAGCGAAAGGCTCGGTTATGGCGAGCGACGCGTTCTTCCCGTTCCCCGATTGCGTGGAAGAGTGCGTGAAAGCGGGTATCACGGCAATCATTCAGCCGGGCGGAAGCAAAAACGACCAGCTTTCTATCGACGCTTGCGACAAAGCGGGCATTGCAATGATCTTCGTTGGCGATAGACATTTCAGACACTGATAAAAAGCAAATAAAAAAATCGAGCGTTTTTGAAAAACGCTCGATTTTTTAACCGTTTTGTTTTGCTTTGTAATCGGCAATGGCTTTGGAAAGCTGATCGGGGCAAGACGTGTTGCCCTTGCAACGAATACCTGCAAGCAGGCTTTCAATCTCGTTGATGTCTTTTCCTTCCACGAGCCTTGCAATGCCTTGCAAGTTTCCGCCGCAACCGCCGATAAAACGCACGTTATGCATTTTATTATCCGCGTCCACGTCGAATAAAATTTGACGGGAACAAGTTCCCCG
>JAZOPU010000110.1:0-1757 GCA_045655705.1 Candidatus Scatosoma sp. | reverse complement strand
TATCGTCCTTCGTAAACGTTTTTTCTCGCGTGTATATACGCGCACACTCACGCGCGCGAGAAAAAATACGGTATACCCGTTAAAAGCATTATACCACGATAGTGTGTATTTGTCAAGGATTTATGCACACAAAAACAGCGGGTTTTGCCCCGCTGTTTTAGCCTAACGAGAACTGAACCGCAACAAGCCTAAAAAGCGTTTTTTTTGCTCCTTTCGTCGCAACCGTGCTTGAAGTATGTGAATACGTCGGCGCACGGTTTCACCAAAAACATCTAAAAAATACGTCTTTTTAGGTGCGTAGCAGTTTTAGAAAACGAAAAAATAGATTAAACAAGGAAATGGAGCGCAATCATACCGACGTATGATAAGCGAGATTGACGAAGTATAAGCCTTTTTTCGTTTCTAAAACCTTGTAGGGCTCAATTCTTGTCAGGCTAAGCTTTTTTATTCTTCTTCCGCGTCGGTGGGTGCGGCTTCTGCTAAAAGTATAGGCGTAAACGCTTTGCGCTTTTCTAAGATATGCTTTACCCCGTAATTGATTGCGTAAATAATTGATACCATTGCAAAAATGGCAACAGGGATCAAAAAGATTAGCGACCACTCGGGTAAATCCAGTCCAAACGGGTCGTAGCGCAGGAAGAACCAGTTATATTCTAAAAGCGTACAACCAAGCTTTGCCCACACAGTAATCACGCCCAAAAATACTGCCGCTTTCCAAATATTGCTCCATTTTAATTGCGTTTTGCCCGTAGCTACCGTCAAAAAACCCCACGAGAATTCCACGCCGTGGAAGAACATTGTTTGCACCGTTCGATAGCACCAAGGCTCACCGCCAACACCCGTGCTAGGATACGTGATATACATCATCGGCGCAACGATCGCAAGCGCCGCAACGGGTTCTAAAAATTTTGCAAATTTTTTATTGAACTGTGTGAACGCAATAATCGGACAAAGCACCGTGCAAATATGAAACGGAAGCTTGTCCATATTCAATTCGTTGCCCACGTATTGTCCGTTTTCAAAATCCGCATACACAAAATCGTGCACGAAGAAGTCCGAAATATACGAAATCACGAGCGCATACGCCAAAAAGCGCAACGCTTTCGTTTGGAACGTTTCGTCCTTTTTACTTAGCCAAAACGCCGTCCAAATCGCACCGCCGATAATGAAAATCACGTATAAAATATGCCATACGTTAAACGATTCAATGCTCACGCCGCACCCTGTCGGCTCGTCGCTAAACAGTTTAAAAAACAGATCTCTCATTTGCTTATCCTTTGTTTCTTTAAATTATTTATTTTCGTATACCAACGTTCTTCTTTTTTCAGCGTAACCTGCTCGTAGATACAAGTAATCCCAAACACGAGCACCACCGCCATAGCCCCCATCACAAACGACGAAAGCCACGGCATATTCGGAAAAGGATTTTCTTGTAAATACATGGCGTTGCAATCCCCAAGCCCAAACCGCGTGAATAGCGCGTTTATAATAAATCCGTCGAGAATAAAAAACAGCAATCCGCAAACCGCACTCAACGTGTTAAACACGCGTATTTTCACAAACCCGCCAACGAACAAATACAGCGCACCGAACACCATCGTGGAATGGCTAAACAGTCCCTTAAAAATATCGTAATCGAGTAGCGTAGGCGTGTTTGCATAATTTTCATTGAGCAAAATACCGATACTTCCGCACACAACACCCGCCCAAAAAGTAAACTCGGAAAGAATTGTATACGCTGTTCCCGTACGTTTTTT
>JAZOPU010000109.1:0-8338 GCA_045655705.1 Candidatus Scatosoma sp. | reverse complement strand
TTTACCTATCTTACCGTACCGCATCGGGGCGAGCATATCAAGGTGGAAATATAATGTCGGAATTGGATATATTAAAGCTTTTGCAACGCTACGGCGAAGAAACGGAGCTGGCGGATTTTTCGGTGGACGAGCTGGAAGAACTGCTTGCGCAAATGCAGGATGGCGAAAATATGCCTATGAGCAAAGAAGAGTTTAAGCGTCGGTATTTTGCCTACTACGACGACGTGAAAGACAAATCGCTTGATAAACAGGATTGGTGAGAAAATGATTATTTTGGGGATAGATCCCGGTCTTGCGACCTTGGGATACGGTGTGATTGAAAAGGACGCGCGCGGGAATTGCCGTGTCGTTGATTACGGCGTGGTGCTCACCCCCAAAGAGGAAGGCTTGCCCGTTCGGCTTGCCATTTTGGAAGAAGGGATAAGCAAAATACTTGATAAATTCAAGCCCGACGAAGTGGCGATGGAAGAGTTGTTTTTCTCCAAAAACATCACGACGGGTATTGCGGTGGCGCACGCCCGCGGGGTGGCGCTTCTCACCTGCGTGAAAGCGTGCGGAAAGCTCTACGAATACACGCCTATGCAAATCAAGCAAGCGCTCACGGGCTATGGCAGAGCGGATAAAAAACAAATGCAATCGGTGGTGGCGTCTTTGCTCAAATTAAAGACCGTGCCCAAGCCCGACGACGCGGCGGACGCACTCGGCGTAGCGCTTTGCCACGCGTGCACAAACCGCTTTGGGGAGCTGTTCGCGGTGGGGAATATGACGAGAACGAAAGGCAAAAACGCCAGCGGACAAGCCGCGTTTCTTATCGAAGAAGCCGAACGTCGCCGTGCGGAAAAAATGAAAAAGGCGCAGGCAGGTATGCGTTCAAATGAAACGGAGGAGAGAAAATGATATCGTATATACGCGGAAAAGTGTTGGAAATCACGGCGGAAACGGCAATCGTGGACGTTGGCGGTATCGGCTACGAGCCGTATTGCTCGGGCGGTGCGTTTCGTAAAATCACGGTGGGCGAGCAGGTGGAGCTGTATACCTATTTGCAGGTGAAAGAAGACGGCGTAACCTTGTTTGCGTTTGGCAATCCACAGGAAAAACAACTGTTTTTAAAGCTCACCTCCGTATCGGGCGTAGGTCCAAAAATGGGCATTTCCATTTTAACGGGTATGACTGCCCAAGAAGTGGTGGAAGCGATTGCCACCGCGGATGTGAAACGGCTTTCCGCTGTCAAGGGAATGGGTAAAAAGACGGCGGAAAAGATCATTTTGGAACTGCACGGTAAAATTTCCGCGGCGGAGGTTATGAACGCGGGCGCAGATGCTTTTGAAAAAGCCGTCCAGCAAACCGCGCAAGCAAACAAGCTCTCGCAAGAAGACGACGAAGCGGTGTCCGCGCTGATGGGGCTTGGATTTACGCGGAACGAAAGCGTGCAGGCAGTCAAGCGCGCGCACGATATGGGCGCAACGAGCGTGGAAGAAATTATCAGAAAAGCGTTACAAGGCGGAATATAAACTATGTACGACGAACAAGAATTTGACGAAAATTTGATCGTTAGCACGAAAACGGAATACGACGCGGAAGAAAACGTTTTGCGCCCCAAAACCATGCAAGACTACGTGGGGCAAAGCAAGGTCAAGGAAAATTTGAGCGTGTATATCGCGGCGGCGAAGGCGCGTGGCGAAGCGCTCGATCACGTGCTGTTATACGGTCCTCCGGGGCTGGGAAAAACCACGCTTTCGCACATTATCGCAACGGAAATGGGTGTGGGGATCAAGCTCACGAGCGGACCTGCCATCGAGCGGTCGGGGGATCTTGCCGCGATACTTACCAATCTCAACGAAGGCGACGTGCTCTTTATCGACGAAATACACAGACTGAGCCGTAGCGTGGAAGAAATTTTATATTCCGCAATGGAAGATTACGCGTTAGATATTATCGTGGGCAAAGGTCCGTCCGCGCGCAATATCCGTTTTTCCTTAAATAAATTTACGCTGATCGGAGCGACCACGCGGGTGGGTATGCTCGCACCCCCGCTTCGCGATCGGTTTGGGATTATCAATCGTTTGGAAATATACACGCCCGAAGAACTGCAAGAAATCGTGGAGCGTTCGGCGCGGGCGTTGGAAATTAACATTGACGCGGATGCGGCGGCGGAGATTGCACGGCGTAGCCGCGGTACGCCGAGAATTGCCAACCGACTTTTAAAGCGCGTGCGCGACTTTTCCGCGGTGAACGGAAACGCTTCGGTAACGCGCGCGGACGCGCGCTTTGCGTTGGCGCGATTGGAGATCGACGAGCTTGGGCTTGATCAAACGGATAGAAACATTCTCACCGCGCTCATTGAAAAGTTTGGAGGCGGTCCTGCGGGGTTAGAAACGCTCGCCGCAACCACGGGCGAAGACGCCAACACGATCGAAGACGTCTACGAGCCGTATCTTTTACAGCTTGGCTTTATTGCAAGAACTCCGCGCGGGAGAATATGTTTAAAGGACGGCTACGCGCACATGGGTTTAGAACCAACGCTAAAAGCGCGTAAACAGATGTCCATTTTTGAAGAGTAACTATGGAAAAAGTACAGTATAAACAAAGTGATTTCTACTACGATTTGCCCGCGGAACAAATCGCGCAAACGCCCGCAACGCCCCGCGATTCTTCGCGGCTTTTGGTGTACGATACCAAAACGAAAACCAAGCAAGACAAGATTTTTCGCGATATCGTGGACTATTTACAAAAAGGGGATCTTCTCGTTGTCAATAACACGAAAGTGTTGCCTGCGCGTATGTATGCGAAAACTCCGCACGGTGGCGCGGTGGAAATTTTACTGTTAAAACGCTACGATTTAAACACGTGGAAAGTGCTTATGCGCCCTGGTAAAAAGGGCAAGATCGGCACGGTTTTGACGGTCAGCGACGAGCTTTTCTGCATGGTCAAAGAGATTACGGAAACGGGGGAGCGTATCGTTGAATTTGCCTATCAAGGCGCGTTTGAAGACGTACTTTCCAAGGTCGGCACAATGCCCCTGCCCCCGTATATCAAAGAAAAATTAGGCGATCAAACGCGGTATAACACCGTATATTGCAAGGTAGACGGCTCGGCTGCCGCGCCCACCGCGGGACTGCATTTCACGCCCGAGCTTATGCAAAAAATCCAGGACAAGGGAGTGGAGATCGCGCAGGTGCTTTTGCACGTGGGCTTGGGTACGTTCCGCCCCGTGAGCGAAGAGATTATCACCGATCATAAAATGCACTCGGAATATTACGAGATAAGCAAAGAAGCGGCGGAAAAAATCAATCGCGCGAAAAAAGAAGGCAGACGGGTAATTGCCGTGGGTACGACTTCGGTGCGTACGCTGGAAAGTGTGGCAAATGAAAAAGGCGAAGTGCGCGAAGCGTGCGGGGAAACGGAGATATTTCTATACCCGCCGTATAAAATGAAATGCGTGGACGCGCTCATCACCAACTTCCATTTGCCTGAAAGTACGCTCATCATGCTCGTGGCGTGTTTGACGGGCAGGGAAGAAATTTTAGACGTGTATGATTATGCGGTGAAAGGCGGTTATAGGTTTTTCTCATTCGGGGACGCGTGTTTTATAAAATGAATTTCAATTCATTTCTTTAAGGGGGGTTTGTATGCCAACGAAATATAATCAATCCGAGCAAGATTATTTAGAAAGCATTCTCACGCTTTCTTTATCCCAAGACGTAGTGCACCGTATCGACGTTGCCAAGCGTATGGACGTGTCGCAGGCGGCGGTGAATAAAGCCATGAAGTTGCTCGTCGAAAAAGGGTATATCTACGAAGACGGCAAGCATTTGTATCTCACGCAAAGCGGAAAAGAATATGCGGAGCGTATCTACGAAAAACATTGTGCAATCCGCGACTTCCTTATATATATCGGCGTGTCGCCCGCCCGCGCGGAAGAAGACGCGTGCAATATGGAACACGTCGTTTCCGACGAAACTTTGAAGGCTATGAAAACCGCGTGCCGTAAATGACGGCACGCGGTTTTTAACCAAAAAAATTTCCATTTTTTTCTTAACTTTGGTTAATTTTTACTTGACAGGCGCATAGAATAGTGATATAATACCCCTGTAAAACGGAAAAATCGTTTTTTTCTTTTAGAATAAAACTTAACCACGGTTAAGAAATGGAGGCAAGAATGAAAACTTTGGCACAGCTGGAAATCGGCGAGCGCGGTGTGGTGGCGAAAGTCAACGGCGAAGGCGCGATTAGAAGAAGACTGTTTGATATGGGGATAACCCCGGGTGCGGAAGTATATTTGCGAAAAAAAGCACCGCTTGGCGATCCGATAGAGATTGCCATTCGCGGGTATGAATTGACGCTTCGCAAAGCGGAAGCGGCGAACGTGGAGATTGCGAGTAGGTAAAAGGAGAACGAAAAATGATAAGATTTGCACTTGCAGGCAATCCCAACTGCGGAAAAACCACCCTGTTCAATGCACTCACGGGCAGTACGGCGCACGTGGGCAACTGGCCCGGGGTTACGGTGGATAAACGCGAAGGGGTGTATAAAAAAGGCGGCGAGCCGATGGATATCGTGGACTTGCCGGGGATTTATTCGCTTTCGCCCTACACGCCCGAAGAAGTGATTGCGCGTAACTTCGTTTTGGACGAAAAGCCCGACGGGATTATCAATATCGTCGACGCGACGAATCTTGAAAGAAATTTATACCTTACCACCCAGCTTATGGAGCTGGACGTACCCATGGTCGTGGCGCTGAATATGACGGACGTACTCGATAAACGCGGGGACGCGATCGACGTGCGTACGCTGGAAAAGCGTATCGGACTTCCCGTTGTGGAGATTTCCGCACTCAAAGAAACGAACATTGATCTTTTAATGAACCGTGCTGTGGAAACGGTGAAAAAAGGGCGCGTGGGGGAAAGCGTACTCAAAAATTCCCTGCTCGGCTCGTCGATTGCCAACGCGCAAATCGCGTTGGGGCTCAAAGGGGTGGAAGCACCGCTCTTTCACGCGGTAAAGCTCGTGGAAAAGGACGAGATTGAAGTGAAAAATCACCCCGCGGAAGCCAAAGCCGTGGAAGCGTTTATTAAAGAAAACGTGAAAAGCAGGACGGGCGAAGCAATCGACACGGAAGCGGAGATCGCCGACGCGAGATATAAATACATAACGGCGCATTTTTCGTCCACGCTCACAAGGGCGAGAAAATATAGCTACGACGAGCTTTCCAAATCGGATAAAGCGGACAAAATACTCACGCACAAATGGGCGGGTATTCCCATTTTCCTTGTCGTTTTGTTTTCCATTTTCCACTTGACGTTTTCGGAAAACCTGCTCTTTTTGGGCAGTATTATCCCTGCGTTCGGGGAGTGGTGCGGGCAAGAAGGCAGTGCGCTCAAAGGCGTATTTTTTGCGGGCGGGCTGAATTCCCCCGGCGTGATTTTATTCAACGCAATCGTTCTTTTGACAAGCCAGATCGGCGAATGGCTGGGCGTTGGCTTGGAAGCGCTTGGCGCAAGCGAGGCGGTTTTGGGGCTTGTGTGCGACGGCGTTTGGGGCGGTCTTGCGGCAGTGCTTTCCTTCCTTCCGCAAATACTCGTGTTGTTCTTGTTCTTCTCGATCTTGGAAGACAGCGGATATATGGCGCGCGTAGCGTTTATGCTGGATAGAATTTTCCGCCGTTTCGGCGTTTCGGGCAGGGCGTTTATGCCGATGATTATGGGCTTTGGTTGTTCCGTGCCCGCTATGATCAATACGCGTACGCTTGCCGACGAAAAGGAACGCGAAGTGACGGTGCGCGTAATTCCGTTCTTCTCGTGCGGTGCGAAATTACCCATTCTCACGGCGATTGCGGGCGGTATTGCTATGTACTTTGGCAAAGGTAACGCGGATATTATCACCTATTCTATGTATTTGCTCGGGGTTGTGGTGGCACTGCTTTCCCTGCTGTTTATGCGTAATACCACGATGCGCGGAGAAACTTCGCCGTTTATTATGGAATTGCCCATATATCATATGCCGGGATTTAAGAGCTTGGCGTTGCACCTTTGGGATAAGGCGAAACACTTTATCGAAAAGGCGTTCACCGTGATTTTCGCATCAACGATCGTCGTTTGGTTCTTGTCTAACTTTGGTTGGGATTGGAAATATTTGGGCGAAGAGGGTATGGACAATTCCATACTCGCTAGCGTGGGCAAACTCATTCAGCCTTTCTTCACGCCCCTTGGCTTTGGCAGTCAGCTCTCGTCCGCAGGTTGGGTATTCGCGGTGGCGGCGATCACGGGCTTGATTGCAAAAGAAAACGTAATCGCAACGTTCGGCGCGCTTGCCGCGTGCATTTCTGCGGGATTTACGGGCGCGACGGAAGAAGGTATCTACGAAGTTACGACCATGATTTCGGCAACGGGAATTACATTGCCCGCACTCTTGTCCTTTATCGCGTTCAATATGCTCACCATTCCCTGTTTTGCGGCGGTGGCAACGGCAAAGGGCGAGATCGGTAAAGGGAAATTTAGATGGACGCTTGCATTTTGGGTGATCGTTTCGTATATCGCAAGCTGTGTTGTCTACACGGTCGGCTCGTGGGCTTGGATGATAGCCGTTTGGGCGGTTTTGGCAACGCTTACGGTGCTCGTAATCGTGCTGTATAATAAAAAAAAGGATAAATAAGTATGGTAGACGTTATCATTATTAGCTTGGCGGTGCTCGTGGTTGCGGGCGTGATTGGGCTAAGTATTTGGCGCAAAAAGCAAGGCAAAACGGGTTGCGGCTGTGATTGTAGCAGTTGCCACGGCGCGTGCAAAAAACCCGATAAAAAAGAAAAAGAGTAAAATAAAAAACAGCCCGTCGGGCTGTTTTTTATTATGCTTAAAATTCGATTTTTTCTTGGATATACTTGATCGCCTCGTCGATATCCACACGGATTTGTTCCATCGTGTCTCTATCGCGCACGGTAACCGTGTTATCTTCTAAGGTTTGGAAGTCGATGGTTACGCAGTACGGCGTTCCGATTTCGTCTTGACGGCGATAGCGTTTGCCGATCGAGCCCGTGATATCGTAGGTGGTGGGGAATTTCTTCATCATCTTCGCATACACTTCGTCCGCTTTCTCCGCAAGGTTCTTTTGCAAGGGCAATACCGCGCATTTATACGGCGCAAGGAAAGGGTGTAAACGAAGCACGGTGCGCACGTCGTTCTTTTCCGCGTCCACGATTTCTTCGTCGTATGCGTCCGTCAAGAACGCAAGCACCACTCTGTCCGCGCCAAGCGACGGTTCAACCACGTAGGGCACGTAGCGTTCGTTGGTTACGGGATCGAGATAGTCGATAGGCTTTCCGCATTCTTTTGCGTGTTGGGATAAGTCGTAGTCCGTTCTGTCCGCAACCCCCCAAAGCTCGCCCCAACCGAACGCGAAGTTGTATTCAAAGTCCGTCGTGGCTTTGGAATAGAAGCAAAGCTCTTCGGGAGAGTGATCGCGAAGGTGCAGGTTTTCCGCTTTCATACCCAAGGACAAAAGCCAATCACGGCAAAAATCTTTCCAGTACGCAAACCATTCAAGGTCGGTGCCGGGCTTGCAGAAAAATTCCAGTTCCATTTGCTCGAACTCACGCGTTCTGAACGTGAAGTTGCCGGGCGTGATTTCGTTACGGAAAGATTTACCGATTTGTGCAATGCCGAAGGGCACGCGCATACGCGTGGAACGCTGTACGTTTTGGAAGTTGACGAAAATACCTTGCGCCGTTTCAGGACGAAGATATACCGTGTTCGCGCTGTCTTCCGTTACGCCTTGGAAGGTCTTGAACATTAAGTTGAATTTACGAATAGACGTAAAATCAGAGTTACCGCAAACGGGGCAAACGATCTTGTGCTCGGTGATAAACGCTTCGAGCGCGTCGTTGTCCATTGCTTCCACTTTCACGTCCAAACCGTGTTTTTCCACGTAGTTTTCCACGAGATTGTCGGCGCGGTGGCGCGCTTTACAGGACTTACAGTCCATAAGCGGATCGGAGAATCCGCCAAGGTGACCCGACGCCTGCCACGTGCGGGTGTTCATAAGAATCGCGCAGTCTACGCCCGTGTTGTAGGGATTTTCTTGTACGAATTTTTTCCACCAAGCTTTTTTTACGTTGTTTTTCAGCTCCACGCCCAAAGGACCGTAGTCCCAAGTGTTGGCAAGACCGCCGTAAATTTCACTGCCGGGGAAGATAAAACCGCGAGTTTTGCAAAGGGAAACGAGTTTTTCCATCGTTACCGCTCTCTTTTCAGCCATAAGTTAAACCTCTTTGTAAAAATTTGTTTTTCTTATTATACGATATTTTTCCCAAACAGTCAAATGAAAGCAAGTTTTTTTAGGGATT
>JAZOPU010000108.1:0-16037 GCA_045655705.1 Candidatus Scatosoma sp. | reverse complement strand
GATATTTGCAACTCTTGTTCACCGCAATTTAAGCAGCTTTTCAACGTCATACCGTCATCTACGCAAGTCGTTTCCCGAAGAACGACGTCTTGTTGATTATTTGCATACGAATGTCCTACCGCTTCAACAATTTTGGTTTCTTCTTCTCCGCATTCACTGCAAACGCGGGTATCATACCCAAACGCCGTGCAAGTGGGTGCAACTTTCGTTTCCCATTCGCTATACGTATGTTCCGTGTTTTCGTTAATGCGCGTTTCTTCTTCTCCGCATTCACTGCAAACGCGGGTATCATAGCCAAACGCTGTGCAAGTGGGTGCAACTTTCGTTTCCCATTCGCTATACGTATGCTCCGTGTTTTTGTTAATGCGCGTTTCTTCTTCTCCGCATTCACTGCAAACGCGAGTTTCATAGCCAAACGCCGTGCAAGTGGGTGCAACTTTCGTTTCCCATTCGCTATACGTATGCTCACAAGTACCACAAGAAGCAAACAGAATTGCTCCCACACACGCCATAAGCCCCAAGGCAAACCATTTTGTCTTTTTCATAAAACCCTCCAAATAAAATGTCGCTTCGCAAAACGAAACGACATCTGTAAAAATGTCTCTCTCGCTTTGCTGCGACACAATTAAATTAACAATCGATTACCATAAGATTGTAATGCGAAAAGATACACTTCTACCAAAGAAGTATATACTTATGATAATCAAAATATTTAATTATGTCGCAGTTTCATTTTACCACCTTTTCCTGTCTTTGTCAATCATTTATATAAAGAACGGACACGAAAACTTTCGTGTCCGTTCTTTTATTGTGATTTTTTTCACTTCGTGAAAAGTGAAGTTACTTCGTAGTGAAGTACGTGCTACGCACGAGTGAAGTTTTTTCGCTTTGCGAAAAAGTTATTGAAATGTTTCCACAACTTGCCCCTTTGGGGCAAACTTCACTGCGACAAAGTCGCTAATTCACTTGCCTTTCGGCATACTTCTCTTTTGCCTGAAAGGCAAATACTTCACTTATTATACGTCCAGCTTCATATCGCCGTCTTTAATCCAGCCTTTCTTACGCATAAACTCGCTAATTATAAAATTCAATACAGCGGGAAGAATAATCATAAGCAGGAAAATCCCGATAATCTCCAAAGCCCCGCTCGTATAGTTGAACAAATCAAACACACCGACAAGCCCGCTCGTACCCATACCGCCGCCCGACGCACCGCATTTGAGCTTGAATACGCAAGTAGAGATAGGACCTAAAATCGCACTGGAAATAATCATAGGTAACATAATCACAGGCTTTTTCATAATGTTAGGAATTTGCAACATACTCGTGCCGATACCTTGTGAAACAAGACCGCCGACCTTGTTTTCACGATAGCTTGCCACAGCAAAGCCTACCATATGGCAAGCACAGCCAACCGTCGCCGCACCGCCCGCAAGGAGCATTGCTTCATACTCCGCACCCGCGCCGATTGCAAGCACAGGGCTAGCCACCGCAACCCAAATTGCCGCGGAAGAAGTAGGCATTGTCAAGAGCACGCCCATAATCACCGCGATTACGATACCCATAACGAACGGGGTAACGTCGGTTGCGATTGCAATGAGCTTTCCAAGCTGATTGATCGCCCAAATAAACGGGAAGGACACGAACACACCGCCAAAGGATAAAAACAGCGTTCCAAGGGGTACGAGCAAAATATCTAATTTGGTTTTGCCAACGTACAGTCCCACGATTTCCACAACGAGCATGGTAACGACGTACGCCCCGATCGGATTACCGGGTGCGCCAAGCCCAAGCGTTACGAAAGGCGTTCCGCCCACCATGAGCTTATCGGCAAATGCGCCGACCATACCCGCCACCGCGGACGAGAACACGAGCAACTTATTTTTCCCAAGCGCGTGCGCAATACCCACGCCGATACCCGCGCCCATCAACGATTTGGCGATATTGGCAATATATTTCAAGGTATTGCCGATATAATTATCCCCGATCCAGCCCGCAATTTGCGCTAAAATCGTACCAGCTATGAGCGTTACGAACAAGCCCTGTGCCATACCCGAAAACGCCGTGATAAAATAGCGTTTGGGAAGTGCTTTGAAATACGCTTTGATTTTGTCTTTACACGTTTCCATTTCTTTGCCTCCGTAAAAATGATTATATTTATTATACTCGCGTTTTTTTATAATTGCAAGTATTTGAAAAAAAGCCGTAAAATTTTTCCATATGTGTTTTTTTCACAACAAAAACCGAAAAAAAATTGCAAAAAAAAGCAGTTTCCGTGAAGAAAACTGCTGTTTTGATTTAGTACATTTTAATATATGCGTCGCGTTCCGCGCCCACGGACACGTAGCGAACCTTGCAACCGCACGCTTCTTCGATATAGCGTACGTAGTCGAGTGCTTCTTTGGGCAGGTCTTCCACCTTACGACACCAAGAGATATCGCAGTTCCAACCCTTGACCGTTTTGAACACGGGCTTGCAATCGTCGAGCACGTCAATGAACGGGAACTCGTTTATAATCTTGCCGTCCAGCTCGTATGCCACGCAAACTTCGATTTCTTCATAACCGGACAACACGTCCATTTTCGTGAGTGCGATTTCCGTTGCGCCCTGACAGCGAATACCATAGCGGGAAGCCACGATATCAAAAGGTCCAACTCTTCTGGGTCTGCCCGTAGCCGCGCCGTATTCCCCGCCGAGATCGCGCAAATATTTTGCCTTGTCGCCAAAATACTCCGCCGTGAACGGACCTTCGCCAACGCAGGTGGAATATGCTTTCATAATGCCCACCGAGTTATCCAGTTGAAGCTGGGGTACGCCCGCACCGATAGGCGCGTAGGCTGCAATCGTCGAAGAAGACGACGTGTAAGGGTGGATACCAAAGTCGATATCGCGCATAGCCCCAAGCTGTGCCTCGAACATAATGTTCTTACCCTGCTTGTGCGCTTCCGTCAAATACAAGCCCACGTCGCAAACGAAGGGAGCAAGCACTTTGCCGTATTCTTCAAAATACGCGATAATATCTTCCGTTTTCACCGCTTCCGCTTTATAACCGCCAACGACGGTAAGGTTTTTCCATTCCACGATATCCGCAACGCGCGCATAAAGTTTTTTGGTATTCAAAAGCTCGCCCATACGGAACGCTTTTTTATAATATTTATCCGCATAAACAGGCGCGATACCGCGACGGGTAGAACCGAACTTTTTACCTGCAAGACGGTCTTCTTCCAAGCAATCCTGTAACACGTTATACGGCATAGTGATAACCGCTCTGTCGGAAATTTTGAGATTTTCGGGAGTAATTTTAATTCCCGCTTCTTTGAGCTTTGCAATTTCCCCGCAAAGGTGTTTGATATCAACAACCATACCCGGGCCCATAACGTTCACGACGTCCTCGCGCAAAATACCCGACGGCAAAAGATTAAGAATAAACTTACCGCGTTCGTTAATAACCGTGTGTCCGGCGTTGTTACCGCCTTGATAACGACAAACGACGTCAAAGCTTTCCGAAAGCAAATCGACCATTCTGCCCTTGCCTTCGTCGCCCCAGTTGATACCGCAAATAGATGTGAGCATAATACAATCTCCTTTTGTTTTTCAAAACGCGAAAAATCGAGCATTTTAAAGAAACTTTCTTAAAACGCTCTTTCAAACGAGATATATTATATCCTATTTAAAGCTTCTTGTCAAGCCGAAAACCCGCTTACGCAAAAAAAATCAAGAATTATTCACAAACTTCTTTGGCAAGGGCGCGAATTTGTTCTTGATTTTCCGCCGTAACCGCGCCGTGCACCCGCACGACGCTTTGACAAAAGTCAAGATTTTTACAATTTTCAAGCATTCCGCGCATCGTCCTTGCCGCAAACGGTGCCCAAGAGCCGTTTTCTATCAATCCCACCCTACGGTTTTGGAAATTATGCTCGACAAGCTCGTGTAGAAAAGAACGCATAAACGGAAACACCCCGCCGTTATACGTCGTAGACGCCAAAACGATACGCCCGTATCGAAACGCGTCTTCCACCGCTTCGGAGAAATCGCATCTGGCAAGGTCGGTTACCGACACTTTAACGCCTATCTTTTCTATTTCCGCTTTCAAAATCTCCACCGCCTGCAAGGTATTGCCGTACACGGAAGTATACGCAATAAACACGCCGTCGCTCTCCGCTTCGTATTTGGACCAAATATCGTATAAATGAAAATATTTGGAAATATCCCCTTTCAAGACAGGTCCGTGCAAAGGACAAATGGTTTTTATAGAAAGCGCGGAAAGCTTTTTGAGCAGGTTTTGCACCTGTACGCCGAATTTCCCAACAATCCCAAAATAATATCTCCGCGCTTCGCACGCCCAATCTTCCTGCGTGTTTATCCCGCCGAATTTCCCAAACGCGTCCGCGGAAAAAAGTATATTTTCCCTTTCTTCAAAGCTTACGATAACTTCCGGCCAATGCACCATGGGCGCGGTAAAAAAGACAAGCGCGTGCTCGCCCAAATCCAACCTGTCCCCGTCCTGCACGACGATACGCCTATCTTCAAATTCCGTAGAAAAATAATGCTTCATCATCACGAACGCTTGCTTTGACGCAACGATTTTCGCACTTGGATATTCCGTCGCAAAGCGCGCGATATTCGCCGAATGATCAGGCTCCATGTGCTGGACGATTAGATAATCGGGCGTTTTTCCTTGTAACTGCTTTTTCAAATTATCCAGCCACTGCGTGCCGAAATTTTTATCCACGCTGTCCATTACCGCGATTTTTTTATCAAGAATTATATAGGAATTATACGCCATACCGCTTGGGCAGGGATACTGTCCTTCAAATAGATCGATTTCATAATCGTCTACGCCGATATACCGCACCTTTTGAGAAATTTCCATTACTTATTCTTCCTTAACAAAATGTTCTTTACCCACGCCACAAAGCGGACAAGTCCAGCCGTCGGGAAGCGCGGAAAATGCCGTACCCGCCACCACGCCGCTTTCCGTGTCCCCTTGCGTTTCGTCGTATTCGTATCCACAAACCGTGCAAACGTATTTCATACTACTCACCTCCTTTTTCTTAATATTTCCAAAACAGCGGTTTTTAATTCGTTGAAAAGGGGAATACTTGCTCTATAAGGAGATTTGATTATGCAAAAAATGACTATGGACGGCAACACCGCGGCGGCTTATATTTCCTACGCCTTTTCTTCACTTGCCGTCATCTACCCCATCACCCCCAGCTCGCCCATGGCAGAGCTTGTAGACGAATGGCAAGCAAAAGCCAAGAAAAACGCGTTTGGGAACGTACCCAAAGTCGTGCAAATGCAATCGGAAGCAGGGGTTGCGGGCGCACTCCACGGCGCGCTGACTTGCGGTGCGCTTGCTACCACCTACACTTGCTCGCAGGGGCTACTTCTCATGCAACCGGATATGTTCAAAATCGCAGGGGAACTGCTCCCCACCGTATTCCACGTTTCCGCCCGCGCAATCGCCACGCACGCGCTGAGTATTTTCGGCGACCACCAAGACGTCATGGCGGTGCGGCAAACGGGTTTTGCTATGCTTTGCGCGTCCACCGTGCAAGAATGTATGGACTTCGCGCTCACCGCGCATATAGCAACGCTTCAATCGTCCGTGCCATTCCTGCACTTTTTCGACGGTTTTAGAACTTCCCACGAGCTAAATAAAATCGACGCGTTTGAAGAAAGTGAAATACAGTCTTTTATTGACAACGACGCTATCGCGCGTTTTCAAAACCGCGCGCTCGACCCTGCCTCCCCCTGTGCCCGCGGTACGGCGCAAAACCCCGACACCTATTTCCAAAACCGTGAAGCGGGAAACAAACACTATCTCGCCCTGCCCGCGCTCGTACAGGAAATTTTCGATAAAGTCGCGCAAAAGACGGGCAGGAAATACCACCCGTTCGATTACTACGGCGCACAGGACGCGCAAAGCGTGCTCGTTATGATGGGTAGCGGAGCGAGCACGGCGGAAGAAACGGTGGAACACCTTTTAAGCCGTGGCGAAAAGGTCGGGCTTATTAAAGTACGGCTGTACCGTCCGTTTGATAGTCAAGCGTTTTGTAATGTTTTGCCCAAGACCTGCCAAAAAATCGCGGTGCTGGATAGAACGAAAGAAGCGGGCGCAGGGCACGAGCCGTTGTGCCTTGACGTGATCGACGCGCTGAAAACTTCCGACCCTTCGCATATACAAGTGGTAGGCGGACGGTACGGGCTGGGCTTGAAAGAATTTACGCCCGCTTGCGTTTTTGCCGTGTTTAAAAATTTAGAAAACGAACACCCCAAAGACAACTTCACCGTGGGCATACGCGACGATATCACCCACACGTCCTTGCCCCTTGATAATACTTTTTCCATCAAAAGCGACGATATTATAAGCTGTATTTTCTACGGGCTTGGCTCGGACGGCACGGTGGGCGCGAATAAAAATTCCGTACAAATTATCGGCGAGCAAACGGACAAATACGTGCAAGGCTATTTTTGCTACGATTCAAGAAAATCAGGCGGTGCAACGATTTCGCACTTACGCTTTGGCAACCGCCCTATCCGCTCGGCGTATTTGATTGAAAACGCGGATTTTATCGCCTGTCACAATCCGTCTTATCTCACCCGCTTTGATATGCTGGGAAAAGCCAAGCAGGGCGCAACCTTTCTTCTCAACTGCCCTTGGGGGAGCTTGGACGAGTTAGAAAACAACCTGCCCGCCAAAGTCAAACGGCAAATCGCGGAAAAACAGCTCTCCTTTTTTGTCGTAGACGCCACGAAAATTGCCAACGAAGTGGGGCTTTCGGGCAGAACGAGCACGATTATGCAAGCGGCGTTTTTCCTGCTCAACCCCACCCTTTTGCCCTATGATAAAGCGGTGTCTTTGCTCAAAGCGCAACTGACGAAAAAATTTGCACGCAAGGGCGAAGATATCGTGCAAAAAAACTGTGAGGCACTCGACCGCACGCAAAGCGCGGTGCAAAAAATCGACTATCCGATTTCTTGGTCGAACGCCGTCCACGGCGCGCCCCCGCTCGCCTTGCCACAAGATAAGTATTTCCAAAGCTTTATCCACCCTATCTTATCTATGCAGGGCGACGAATTACCCGTTTCCGCGTTTGCCCCCGACGGAACTATTCCCACAGGCACGACGAGATTAGAAAAACACGGTATGCCCTACCTTTTGCCTATGTGGATAAAAGAAAATTGCATTCAGTGTAATCAATGCTCGTTCGTTTGCCCGCACGCGTGCATACGCCCGTTTGTCGTAGATAACAACACGACCGCCCCCGAAAGTTTCCAAACCAAACCCGCCGTGGG
Source organism: Candidatus Scatosoma sp. (assembly GCA_045655705.1). GTDB lineage: Bacteria > Bacillota > Clostridia > Christensenellales > Borkfalkiaceae > Scatosoma. Next base: position 8,735 of record JAZOPU010000108.1, on the reverse strand, counting down.
CTTGCAGGGAAAAGGGTTTAGAGTGCAGGTATCCCCGCACGATTGTATGGGTTGCGGGGTATGCGCCAACACCTGCCCTGCCAAGGAAAAAGCGCTGGTTATGCGCCCTGCAACGGAGCTTATGCCAAGCGCGGGCGAAAACTGGGAATTTGCCATGCAAATCAAAAACGCGGACACGGGCGTATTCAAACGCACGAGCGTAAAGGGCAGTCAGTTTTATAAACCGCTGTTTGAATTTTCCTACGCCTGCTCGGGTTGCGGAGAAACGCCGTATATCAAGCTCTTAACCCAGCTTTTCGGCGAGAAAATGCTGATTGCCAACGCCACGGGCTGTTCGTCTATCTACGGCGGTTCGTCCCCCACCTGCCCGTACACGAAAAACGAAAACGGACAAGGCCCTGCTTGGGCAAATTCGCTTTTTGAAGACAACGCGGAATTTGGCTTGGGTATGCGCCTTGCTTGCGAAGTAGGCGATAAAAAAGACCGCTCGGTGTGGATTATCGGCGGGGACGGTTGGGCGTATGATATCGGCTATGGCGGGCTGGATCACGTGCTTGCAAGCGGAGAGAACGTCAACGTACTCGTGTTAGATAGCGAAGTATATTCCAACACAGGCGGGCAGGTTTCCAAAGCCACCCCCCTTGGCGCGACGGCGCGCTTTGCCGTATTAGGGAAAGATAGAAATAAGAAAAATTTAGGACTTATGGCAATGACCTACGGCTACGTCTACGTGGCGCAAGTATCTATGGGTGCGAACAAGCAACAACTGATAAACGCGCTCACGGAAGCGGAGAGCTACGAAGGTCCGTCGCTCGTGATTGCCTATTCGCCTTGCATCTCGCACGGCGTGCACATGAGTAAGAGCATGGACGAAGAGAAAAAAGCGGTAGAAAGCGGATATTTCCCGCTCTATCGCTTCCACCCCGAAAAGGAAAAGAAATTGACGCTCGACAGCCCCCCGCCCACGCTCCCCTTGCGCGATTTCTTGATGGGCGAAAACCGTTTTGCGTCGCTATTAAAATCCAACCCCGCCCGCGCGGAAACGCTATTTGCGCAAGCGGAAAGCGACTGCAAAACCCGCTACGCATTTTTGCAATCACTCACGGAAATATTATAATTAAGGGTTAAGGGACGTGGTCCCTTACGGGGCGCAGGGGCAGAGCCCCGCATATAAGCCCCCCTATAAGCAAGCTTTGCTTGCGCCTTTACGCCTTTGGCGTTCTCGCACACCGCCCACACGGAAAACCGTGCGGGCGGTGTGCATTTTGCAATACGTTTGGCAACTTTTGCGAGAACGATATATTTATATTATATTACAATTTGTCATAATTGTCAACATTGCAAACTGCAATATCGTATAATAATTAAAAATATTTTCGAGGATATTATGCGATTAAAGGAAGTACGGGAAGAAAAAGGATATACGCAAAGTCAAGTTGCGGAATATTTACACATTAAACAGTGCACGTATTCGTTATACGAAAACGAGAAAAGACAAATTCCCTTGGAAGCGTTGATTGCTCTATCCGCGTTATACGAAGTTTCCACTGATTATTTATTAGAACTTACGGAAGTGGAAGAACCTTATCCAAAAAAATAGTAGTTTTTGCAACGCAAAAAAATCTCCCTTGCAAGGGAGATTTTTTCTTATTCGAGTTCAAACGCGCCCGTATATAATTGATAATACGTTCCGCGCGCCTCAATCAACTGTTCGTGCGTGCCCCGTTCAATAATCTTGCCGTGGTCAAGTACCATAATCGCGTCGGCATTTCTGACCGTCGAAAGCCTGTGCGCTATTACGAATACCGTCCTGCCTTTCATGAGTTTATCCATACCGCCTGTAACTAACGCTTCCGTGCGCGTATCGATAGACGAAGTCGCTTCGTCCAAAATCATCGCAGGCGGATCGGCAACCGCCGCGCGGGCGATAGAGAGCAGCTGTCTTTGCCCTTGCGAAAGGTTCGCGCCGTTGTTTTTCAGCATCGTGTTATACCCGTCGGGCAAACGGCAAATAAAATCGTCCGCGTTGGCAAGCTTGGCGGCGGCGATACATTCTTCGTCCGTAGCGTCCAAACGCCCGTAGCGGATATTTTCCATTACCGTGCCCGTGAACAAGTTCACGTCCTGCAACACAATACCCAAAGATCTACGAAGATCGCTCTTTCTGATTTTATTGATATTGATACCGTCGTAGCGGATTTTCCCGTCGGCAATATCGTAGAAACGGTTAATAAGGTTGGTGACTGTCGTTTTCCCCGCGCCCGTCGCACCGACGAACGCAATTTTTTGCCCAGGCTTTGCATAGAGCGAAACGTCCGTGAGTACTTGTTTTTCTTGCGTATACCCAAAGTCCACGCTATCCATAACGATATCGCCTTGTAAGCGGGTATACGTGGTCGTGCCGTCCGCTTTATGATAATGCTTCCAAGCCCAAACGCCCGTTCTTTGCTGTGTTTCTTCTAAATCCCCGTTTTCGTTTACACGCGCGTTGACGAGCGTAACGTAGCCTTCGTCCTGTTCGGGTTGTTCGTCCATAAGCGTAAACACACGGCTCGCGCCCGCAAGCCCCATGGCAATCATAGACACTTGGTGGGACATTTGGTTGATAATCTGCGTAAAGTTTCTCGACATACCAAGGAAAGCAATAATCGTACCGATTGAAAGCGTTTGAATACCCGTAGCAAAACTGCTCACGGCAATATTCGGCGCATCGAGCGTGTATAAAAGTCCGCCGACAATGGCAAGCAACACGTAGTTTAAATTACCAATATTGCCAAGAATAGGACCTAAAATATTCCCAAACACGTGCGCTTTAGTGCTATCTTGCCGAAGTTGTTCGTTGAGCTTATCAAAATCGTTTTTCGCCCGCTCTTCGTGGGTGAACACTTTCACGACCTTTTGCCCTTTCATCATTTCTTCCACGAACCCTTCTTCGCTTGCCAAAGACCGCTGTTGCGACACCATATATTTCGCACTGTTCCCGCCGATCTTTTTAACGACGATTGTGATCGCAAACGTACAAACGGTAACGACGAGAAACATCCAAAGACTATACCAAAGCATCAAGCACACGGACACCATTAAGGTCAGCGACGAGCTTAAAAGCGTAGGGAGCGATTGCCCGATAAGCTGGCGGGTCGCGTCGGTATCGTTGGTGTAGGTACTCATAATTTCCCCGTGCGCGTGCGTATCGAAATACTTGATAGGGAGCGATTGCATTTTGGCAAACATATCCTTACGCAAATGATAGAGCATACCCTGCGTTACGATCGCCATAATACGGTGATAGAAAAATGCCGCGATAATCACGATCCCATACGCCGCCGCCATACCGATCACCATACCGATAAGCTTCCCTTTCACCGCGCCGTAGCCTTGCACAAGCCCAGGGGTTATCACGTCGTCTATGACCGATTGCATAAACACGGACGAGATCAAACTGCCAAAGGAATTAAACAAGATACAAACGAGCGCGATAATCAGCGGAGTTTTATAATATTTAAACACCGTTTTCAAAAGCCGAGAAAGCGTGCCTTTCTTAATCGCGCCCTTGGGCACGGGCATACCGCGTCCGCGCATAGGTTTTATCGCGCGGGGTTTGCTTTCATACGATTTCACTTCCGCCATTACGCTTCACCCCCCGTTTTCTCGTTCCCTTTCGTTTGCGCCTCGTAAATTTCGCGATAAATTTCGCTGGTTTTTATAAGCTCGTCGTGGTTACCGCACGCAATAATCTTCCCGCCGTCCAAAACGATAATCTTATCCGCGTGTTCCACGGACGAAACGCGCTGTGCAATAATAATTTTCGTCGTATCGGGGATTTCCTTATCAAACGCGTTGCGAATAAGCGCGTCCGTCTTGGTATCCACCGCCGAAGTAGAGTCGTCTAAAATCAACACCTTGGGCTTACGGAGCAGGGCGCGGGCAATACAAAGCCGTTGTTTTTGACCGCCCGAAACGTTCGTTCCCCCCTGTTCGATATAGGTATCGTAGCCATCGGGGAAAGAACGGATAAAATCGTCCGCTTGGGCGAGCTTGCAAACGCGTTCGAGCTCTTCGTCCGTCGCATTCTCGTTGCCCCAGCGCAAATTTTCCTTGATCGTGCCAGAAAACAGTACGTTCTTTTGGAGCACCACCGCGACTTCTTTTCTAAGCGCGTCTAAATCATAATCCCTAACGTTCACGCCCCCGACCAAAACTTCGCCTTGCGTGGTATCGTAAAGACGGGGAATTAACTGAATAAGGGTAGTTTTCGACGAACCCGTACCGCCCAAAACGCCCACCGTTTCGCCCGATTTTATATCTAAATTGATATCGGAAAGGGCGTATTTGCCTGCTTTTTTGGAATATTTAAAATTGACGTTTTCAAACCGCACCGAACCGTCCTTGACTTCTTTCACGCCGTTTTCGGGACTAACCACGTCCGATTCTTCGTTCAAAACTTCGCTAATACGGCGCATAGACTCAAAGGACATGGTAATCATAACGAACACCATTGAGAACATCATACAGCTTGACAAAATTTGCACGCCATAGGAAATGAGCGCGGAAAGATCGCCCGTAGAAAACGCGCCGTCGGGGAGTACGAACCCGTTGGCTTCGGACGCTTTAATAATCGCGCCTGCGCCAAGGAAAGAAATGAGCACCGCGGCAAAGTTGATAAAGAAGGTCATAATGGGGTTATTGAGCGCCAAAATCTTTTCCGCTTTGGTGAAATCGTCTTTGACTTCCCCCGCCGCCTTTTCAAACTTTTGCGTTTCGTAGTTTTCCCGCACGAAAGCTTTCACCACGCGAATCCCGCCCACGTTCTCTTGCACGGAATTATTCAACGCGTCGTACTTTTTAAAGATACGGCGGAAAAATGGCATAACAAATCGCATAATCGCGAATAACAAAACAGCCAAAACAGGCATAATCACGATAAATACCCACGCAAGTCTTGCATAGATGGTAAAGCTCATAATGATCGCGAAAATAAATTGCAAGGGCACGCGGATAACGATACGCAAGCACATTTGATAAGACTGTTGCACGTTGGTAACGTCGGTGGTAAGTCTTGTAACGAGCGACGACGTGGAAAACTTATCCACGCTCGCAAAGGAAAATTTTTGCACGCGATAGAAAAGATCGTGCCGCAAATTGCTCGCAAATCCACAGCTTGCCTGCGCGGCAAACCTGCCCGCGAGCACCCCGCTCGTGAGCGAACATATCGCAAGCGCTAACAGTATCGCGCCGTATCGGATAATGGGCGTCATCGTCGACACTGCGCTTGCCTGTATTTCGTTGACCATTTTCGCCATAAAAAAGGGTATCAAGCACTCGCAAAACGCTTCCAGCACCATAAACATCGGTGTGATCAGCGATTGCTTTTTATACTGCCTGACGCTCTTTAACAGCGTTCTAACCGTTCCCGTTTTCGCCATATAAACTCCCAATAAAAAATAACACTATTATTATATTTTTTCTTACACGCAAAGTCAAGTATTTAAACGCTTTGCTTTTGGCTTTCACCAAATTTTCATATACGCCGTTCTTCTTTGCAGGTAAAATATATGATTTGATATTTACCCGAAAGCTCTTTCACAAGCGCCTTTGCACGCTCGGTTTTACTATCGTCGAGATCGACGAACGGATCGTCGAGAATAAGCGGCGGTGTTTGCTTTGAAAACACGAGCGTGGCAAGCGCAACGCGCATACAAAAGCCCACGAGCCCTTGCACGCCCTCGCTATAATACGCTATCTCCCGCATACCCCCCTGTTCGTCGAACATAGGCTCTCCGACAGGCGTAAAGCGCAAATGCTCTCCGCGATAGCCCATAAACCGCAAATATTCCGCGCACGCCTTTTGCACGGGCAAAAGATACCGCCCCGCCATATTATCGCGTGCTTTTAAGAGCATTGCTTTGGCAATAACAATCGCTTGTAAGCGTTCTTGTAACCGTGCATACTCCGACTTTAAAGCGTTTTCTTCGTTTTGAATATCTACGTACGCACTCGCCTTTTCTTCCGCCCCTTTCAAGCTCTCTTTAAGTCTCACGCACTCTTCTTTTAATTTTTCTCTTTCTTTTTCCTTTTCCCTGTATTCTTTTTTGAGCGTTTGGAGTTCCCCCGTTGCGGACAAAACGAACGCGCTTTCCCGCTCGGTAAACCGCGCGATATTATCCTTGACTTCTTTGAGCGCGGCGCGGTAATCGTAAATTTCGCCATCAAAACGGAACGCGCTCAAAAAGCGCACGATCGCACTTTCGAGCGTTTGCATACGCGCGCGTTTTTCTTCCGCTTGGGTAGGGGAAATCGACGAAAGCGCTTGCAATCTTTGCATTTCCGCTTTCGCGTTTTCATATTCTTCCCGTATTTGGGAATTCCCCCGTTTTTTTCCGCGCGGGGGCACGCTTTTTAGCAATCTTAACGCCCCAAACGCCACACCCAAAACCCCAACGAAAAACAGACAATACCCAAGCGCGGGCTTTGGCGAAATTTGTATTGCTCCAAACAAAGTTAAAAGCAAGCTCAAAACGATTATGGGTAGCGTCCATTTTTGCTTTTTCCCAAGCGCGCGCCGTTCCTTTTTCAGTTTTTCGTCGGCTTTTTCCGCTTCCGCTTCTTTGCCCAACACCGCCTGATACGCTTGTATATTTTTTTCTAACGCCTGTATTTGTATTTGCAAAGTTTCCGCGCTTTGCATATCCGCCAGCTCGTTTTTAAGCTGATAAAATTCACTAACGGCACTACTTAATCCGTCCGTATTCACCGTTTTGGGATCGTTCCCCGCAAAAAATTCCTGCAACCGCGCGTTCTCCGCTTGCCACGAACCGCGCGCCAAATACGCCCCTTCCGCGCGGGTTGCTTCTTCCGTTTGCGTGCCGAGCGTTTGTAAGCGTTCTTCTAAGCCTAAAACAAGCTTTTCCCGCTCGGCAATACGCAACGCAATTGCTTGCGCTTGGTCTTTGCTTTGTAACGCTTCGTCCTTTTGCCGTGCAAGCTCGTATAACCGCTCTTCCAAAATATCCAATTTCCCTTTGGCGGGCTTACGCTTTGCCCGAAGCTTTCGCTCCGCATCTTCCAAGCGCGCGAGCGCAATCCCCGCGCTTTCTCCGTTCCCGTCCCCCGAAAGCAGAGCAAGCAACCGCCCTTTCATATCCTCGGGCACGCACTGTGATTGCTTTTCCTGCGGAATATACGCACTCCGCCGAAAGCTTTCTCTGCTCACACCCAGTATAGCTTCCCCAATATTCACACCCGCAAAGTCAGGCACGGGTCGGTTGTTTTCGTCGTAGACTTTACAAGTATCCCCCGCAGGCGTTTGCGAGAAGGTGCGTTCTATACGGTATCTTCTTCCGTCCGCAAGCACTTCCAAAACACCCCCGAACGCCCCGCCCGTAAACGGCTGATAGCGCACGCGCGCACTTGCTTGCGCACCTTTCGCGCGCGAAGCTTCCATACCAAAAAGCATACTTTCTATAAACGTAGCAAGCGTGGTTTTCCCCCAACCGTTGTCCGCTTTGATCACCACGAGATCTTTGGAAAGATCAAACTTTACGTCCTTAAATTTCCCAAACCCCGCGATATAACAAGAGAGCAGTTTCATAAATCAATCTCCTCCCCCATAAGCGCTTTCAAGCCCACTTCCAAAACACTTTCTTTGCGCTCATCAGGTAAATCCGCGCGCAACACTTCCCGCACGAACTCCCCGCGCTCGGTGTAGTCGTTTTCAAAATCCCGATAGGAAAATTCCAACCGCGAAGTATCTTCCACCCGCGCGGAAAAGAACGCACCGTTTAATCGTTCTTGCAAAAGGGAAATATCTTTTTTAAGCTGAGCGCTATAACGCCCGCACAGCACGATTTTTACCATATCGTCCTGTTTAATATTTTGCACGCACGCTTTCACCGCGCTTTCGATATCTTGATAGGTTGCGCACGCGGAAATATCCACGGCAAGCTCCCAAACCCCGCGCGTTGCAAAAGACAAAAACTTTTCTTCGCGCAGATGTCGGTTTTGAATATCCAACAGGAAAAACCCACGCGCCCCCGCCTCGTCAAACCCGCGCGATTCCAAACACCCGCAATAACGATACACCCCGCGAAGCCCTATCCGTTCCGACGAAAGCATAGGCTTATGGATATGTCCCAGCGCGAGATAATCCACGGGCTTTGTTTCGAGTAAATGAAACGGGATAAATTCCTTGGAACGGTTATAAATATCTCCGTGCAATAGAAGTAAATTAAACGCGTCCACGGGCAAGGTAAGCGCGGAAAAATTCTCCCCCGAAAAATACTTCGTATGTAACCCCGTAACGAGTACCCCTTCGCCAAGATCATAGCTTTTCCAAGCCCCGCTGTCCGAAAAGGTATATAAATTATCCGGCGCACTATCGAAAGACACGCACTCGTCGTGATTGCCTGATACGTAAAAAAAGCAAACGGGTTTTGCCCTTTCGATCGCGGAAAACACCGCTTCCTTCAAGCTCCCCGCCACGGCGTTTTCGTCGAAAAGATCCCCCGAAATACAAACGGCGCGAACGCCCGTTTCCTTTGCGTAGGCGCAAAGCTTAAAAAAGCTATCGAGTAGCTCCTGCTTTCTTATTTTCGCCTTGTCGGCGGATAAATTTTTAAACGGCGAACCAAGATGTATATCGCCCGTATGTATAATCTTCATAATTCTATTATACCACGAATTTTATTTCTTGTAAAGACAATAAGAAAAAAAGCTTTCTATCAAGAAAGCTTTTTTTC
>JAZOPU010000107.1:0-22442 GCA_045655705.1 Candidatus Scatosoma sp. | reverse complement strand
AGTTTTTCATTCTTCAAATACTTCCACCATTTCAGGGGGTGCAATCTCGTCTTCTTCGGGGATAAACACGGTGTTCTTCTTATCTGCCTTGGCTTGCTTTTTGGCAAGCTTTTTTTCTTGCTTTTCTTGTTTTTTCTTGCGTTTGCTCTCTGCAATATCTTCCGCACGTTCGTTGCGGCTTTCTTCCACTTTCTTATCCAGCCAAGCTCTTGCGCGCAGTTGTTCGTCCGTTTTTTCCTTTTCCGGTTCGATTTCTTTGCCCGACATTTTCTTGAAGAAGTTGCCTACCGATTTTGCGGGTTTGGTGATAAATTCAAAATCCGCCGTCAAGCCTTCCATAAACAGTTGCGCACGTGCGGTGAAATATTTATAAAGAAATTCCAAAACGATAGGCACGAGCCAAGATACGATCATAAACGCCGAGAAAATCACGGAGATAGGGGTTACTTGGTTTGCCGTGGCGTAGATACTATACAGCATCACGCCGAGCGTGAAAAACTTGATAATTTGTTTGCTCCGCTTATAGACAAGCCCCACGACTTTCCGCGTTTTCTTTTTCAGTTTGTTCATAGCACCAATGGAAATAAAGATAAAAAATCCAAGATATAAAACGGAAATGGCAAGCAAAACGATATTGGCAAGCATCACGCCTGCGCGCGTTGCCACCGCGTATACCAAATATACAATATAAACGAGTTGCATTATTAAATTCGCCCAATAGAGCAATTTGCGCAAATCTTCTTGAATTTTCAAAATAGCCGCTTTCGTATAATCGAGCATAATATCACCTCGCATATATTATAATGAAAATAATGCGTTTTGTCAATACTTCCAAAGCAAAATCCCCAAAAAAGCGCGTTTGCGGTTGACAAACGGCGGGGACAGGGGTATAATAAAACTATGAATAATCGCAACTACGACAAGGAAATGATATCCCTAATGCAGGGGGTAGAAAAGGGTACGCCTTTGCTTCTTCATAGCTGTTGCGCGCCCTGTTCGTCGGCGTGTTTGGAACGGCTGAAAGACGTTTTCGATATCACCGTTTTATACTATAACCCCAATATCGACGACGAAGGAGAATATGCAAAACGCAAAGCCGAACAAATACGCTTTTTAGCGCAAACGGGCTGGGCGAAAATTCTCGATTGCGACCACGACAAGGGCGCGTTTGAGCAAATGGCGCGGGGCTTGGAAGACGAGCCTGAACGGGGCAAGCGTTGCTATGAGTGCTACGCGCTAAGGCTTGCGTTTACGGCAAAGACGGCAAAGGAAAACGGCTTTGCATATTTCGCCACGACGCTCACGTTAAGCCCTCACAAAAACGCCGTTTGGCTGAACGAAATCGGTGAAAACATGGGGGGCAGGTATGGATTGAATTACCTTGTGAGCGATTTTAAAAAGCAGGGCGGGTATTACCGTTCTATCGACCTTTCCAAAGAATATAACCTTTATCGTCAAGATTTTTGCGGTTGTAAATACTCTAAAAAATAAACGGAGCAAGTGCTCCGTTTTTCATTATAAAACGCTATTAACAAGCGCTTGCATTTGTTCGTTAGAAATCGTGTTTTCGCCGTATGCTTCCACCAAGACGAACAACTGTTTTCCTCTCTTTAACGCAAAGCGTTCTTCATAGCCGTGCACGGTAGGTTCGATTGCATAAGAAAATACCGCTTTGCCCTGTAAATCGTTGTGCGTAACGTTAAAAATTTCGCTTGGCTCGTGTTCGCCGTCGAGTAAAATTTCTTCCACCGAAGCGGGACTTTCTTCCACGCCCATTTGTAAGAAGATATTGCCCAAGCGAAAGGAGCAAGCGTCTGCGTCTATCCGTTCGATAAAAAAGCCGTCGGGGAGAGAAAAAACCACTCCTTCCGTTTGTATTTTGCCGTTTTTGATTTGTAACATAACCGTATTCTCCCTGATTTTTTATAGTTACATTATACCGCAAAAACCGCCAAAAATCAAGAAGAAAAGAACTTTTTCGCCTGTCTTGTTTTGCCGAAAAAATACTACTTTTGTCGAAAAAAGTCGAACGTTAGCTTTCGGGTTTAAAGATAGAAGTTTGCACGGGAGCTTTTTTATCCGCTTGCGGGGAACGAAGTCCCACCGTACCGTCTACGGGCAGGGAGAACGCAATACCTTGACCGGGGGAATTCAGCCCCACTTCGTCGTAGAGTGCGCCAAGGATTTTGTCTTTGAGTGCCGTGGCAACGACGATCATCACGATTTCCTTTTCCGGCTGAATACTAATCCCGAAAAAGCTTTCCGCGTCCTTGTTGGCAGTACCGCGCGCGCTCAAAACCGTACCGCCCGACGCGCCGAATTTTTTCGCGGTGTCCATAACCGCTTCGCTATATCCGCTGTTGACGATACAAAAAATCGCCTCGTGCGTAAATTTTTTATCCATAACATTCTCCTTATATGTAGTGAAGTTTTTCACTTCGTGAAAAGTGAAGTTACTGTGTAGTGAAGTTTGTGCTACGCACAAGTGAAGTTTTTTGCTTCGCAAAAAGTTATTGTAATATTCCACAACTTGCCCCAAAGGGGCATACTTCACTGCGGCGAAGTCGCTACTTCACTTGCCGAAAGGCATAATTCACTTTTGCCTAACGGGCAAATACTTCATTTATCATTTACTGTTGCTCAAAAACCGATATATTTGTGCGCCGATAACGGAAGATAAAGGAATGGTGAACGCGATACCTTTGCCCCCGCGGAGCGTTTGAAACTTGTTTTCGAGTGCCTGAAAAATTTCCGCGCACTTTTCTTCGCGGACGATAGAAAAAATCACGCCCCTGTCCGAATCCTCCAAGCCAAGCAGGTGCAACGTGTTGCTTCTTGCCGTGCCTTGACCAAGCAAGCTCGTTTGAAAATTTGCCTCAAAGCCCGCGATAAAATCCGTGTAAAATTCCGTTTTGGTGCGCGGAACGACGGTTACGAGCAGTTTGAGTTTTTTAAAATCCGAGCGCGGACTTTTTTGTTTTTTTTCACGCGGTTTACGTTTTACAGTCGTTTCTTGTTCACTCATACTCCCCCTCACATAAAGGAAATAATTTGTTTATCGTCCGCGCCGAGAATACGCCGCATAGCGATCTTTTCGCGGATATGTTTGGTGGCAACGGCTTTAAAACCGAGCGTTTGAATGGTGATAAGCGGGGTCATGGCAACCATAGCCACAAGCCCGAACGCGTCGAAAAGTACGCTGTCCACCCCGCTCGTTACCGCGCAAATACCCACCACGAACGGCAGGATAAAGCTGGAAGTGAGCGGACCGCTCGCCACCCCGCCCGAGTCGAACGCAATCGCGGTGTAGATCTTGGGTACGAAGAAGGACAGCCCCAGCGAAATAAAGTACCCGGGGATTAGATAATACAACACGCTAAACGAGAAAATCACGCGAATGACGGACAGCGCAATCGCGACGCCCACACCCACGGAGAGCGCAATTAGCATGGAACGCTTGCTAATCGCCCCGCCCGTAACGTTTTCCACTTGCTTGTTCAAAACGTGGATTGCAGGTTCGGCAAGGACTACGGTAAGCCCGAGCAGGAACGCGAAAATCACCAAAAGCTCGGGCGAGCCTTCCGCGAGCTGTGCACCCATTTGATAGCCCACGGGCATAAACCCGATCGCGACTGCCGCCAAGAAAACGACCAGTCCGAAAAAGGTGTAGAACACACCCACGATAATTTGATAAATACGCTTTTTAGGCAGTTTGAGTAAAGTGAATTGCAAGATAAAGAAGAACGCGACGATAGGAAGGAGCGCGATAAATACTTCTTTAAAGGTATGCCCGATAGTTACGCCAAGCGAAGAAAGCTTGCTTTCCATGGAATAATCGGGGAGCGTGTAGGGCACGTCGCCGTTTGCCGTAAGCCCCAAAATCATAACGGCGAGCACGGGCCCGATAGAGCAAAGCGCGATAAAGCCGAAACTGCTTTCGCGATCGTGCTTGTCGCCGAGTGCGGCGGCAACGCCCACCCCAAGCGCCATGATAAACGGCACGGTGATAGGCCCTGTCGTTACCCCGCCCGAATCGAAGGCAAGGGGCAAAAAGTTTTCTCCGCCCACCACGATTATAAGCCCCGCGAGCGCGAATAATAGCATATAGAAAAAGGTCATAAGATGCGCAAGGTTTAACCGAAACACGATACGAAGCACCGCCAAAACGAGAAACGCGCCCACGCCGATACCGATGGAAAATATCAACGCCGTGGAATTGATAATGCCCGAAACCTGCGTGGCGAGCACGGATAAATCGGGTTCGGCAATGGTAACGAACACGCCCATGACGAAACAAATAAGTAGCAAGGTTTTAAACTTGCCCTGCTTGGGAAGTCCTAAGCCAACCTGTTCGCCCATAGGCGTCATGGCGATATCCGCGCCAAGGTTAAAAAGCGACATACCGATAATAAGCGCGAGCGCACAACCCGCGAAAACGAGCACCTCGCGCAAGGTTAAGTTTACGAGCGGGGTGCAGTCGAGCAGGAGCACGATTAAGGTTACGGGCAATACGGAGATTGCCGATTCTTTGAGTTTTATAAATAAAGATTTTAGCATTGTTTATCCCAAACGGAAAATTTATAAACGGTTTTGGTGGCGTACACGTCGCCCGCTTTCAAGAGCGTGGTGGGGAAATTCGGACAGTTGGGGGAGTTGGGATAGCCTTGCGTTTCCAAGCACAGCGCGGCGTGATCGCCGTAACGCTTTTTGCCGTCCAAAGCCATATGACAGCAGGTATAAAGCTGTACCCCGGGGAGCGTGGTATAGCAATCCATTCTCCTGCCCGATTTTTTATCGTAGGCATAGGCACAATGCACTAAGCCCGCTTTTTCGCGTTCGATACAGTAATTGAAATCGTAGCCGTTGCATTTTTTGATAAGCTCCGCGCCCGAAAAAACGTCCTTTCCGATCGTTTTGGGCTGATAGAAAGAATAGGGCGTGCCGTCAATATCCAAAAACGCGCCGTGGGGAATAAGCTCGTCGTCCACCGCCGTTATTTTGCGCGATTTTATCATGAGTTCGTGGTCTAAAATCGTGTCGCTGTCGCCAAGATTAAAATAGGCGTGGTTGGTGAGATTGCAAAGAGTGTCTTTATCCGTCGTTGCGAAATAGTCGATAGAAAGCTCGTCGGCGTCGTTGAAAGAAAAGGTAACTTTCACGGACAAATTCCCAGGATATCCGCCTGCGCCGTCTTTGGAAAGGTGGGAGAGCACGAGCTCGTCGCCAAGGATTTCCGCGGAGAAATTTTGCGAGTCAAAATTCGCCGTAACCCCGCCGTGCAGGTGGTTGGTTTTGTCGTTGATTTCCAAGGCATATTCCTTATCGCCAAGCACGAATTTACCCTTTTCGATACGGTTGGCAAACCGCCCGATCGTCGCACCGTAGTAGGCGATCTTGCCCAAATAGTCTTCTGGGGTAGCAAGCCCCAAAATCACGTCGGCAAAATTACCGTTTTTATCGGGTACGCAAAGACGGGTAATGCGCGCACCGTAGGTAAATATTTCCAACACACTGCCTTTTTTGTTGGTAATTTCAAAAAGTTCGTAAGTTTGCCCTTGAAAGGGGATTGAACGGGTTTTTCTAATCATAAGCTTGCTCCTTAAACTTCACCTTTATATTATATCATAATAAAATGAAAAAAGCCAACGAATATACAAAAAAATTGCGGGAAAATGTAAAAAGCGCGTGAAAATTATTGACTTAACCCCGCGCGTGTGCTATCATTATATACATAAATTAAAAGCTTACAACGTATTCGTTTTTTGAATACTTGCAACGGGAGGATATTATGCAAATCAAAATCACGAAAACGACGACTCCCAAACAGATGCCGCCGGAAGAAACTTTGGGCTTTGGAAAGGTATTCACCGACCACATGTTCATTATGGACTACGACGATAAAACGGGTTGGCACGACGCGCGTATCGTGCCGTTTGGGTATATACCTTTGCACCCTGCGTCCACGGTTTTGCACTACGGCGCGGAAATTTTTGAAGGACTGAAAGCATACCGTCGCGCAGACGGCGGCGTGCAACTCTTCCGTCCCATGGAAAACATCAAGAGAATGAATAATTCCGCCGAGCGTATGAGCTTGCCCCTGTTAGACGAAAAGGAAGCTTTGGAAATTTTAGAAACGTTCGTGCGTTTAGAAGAGCGGTTCGTACCCAAATCGTTTGGTACTTCGCTGTATTTGCGCCCGTTTATGTTCGGTAACGACGAAAGCTTGGGCGTGCACGCGGTGCATAGAGCGACGTTTATGCTTATCGCCTCGCCCAGCGGCAGCTACTACGCCGAAGGCATCAACCCCGTAAAAATTATGATCGAAAACGAAGACGTGCGCACGGTGCGCGGCGGTACGGGCTATGCTAAATGCGGCGGGAACTACGCGGCGAGTACGAGAGCAGGTGAAAGAGCGGCAAAGAAGGGCTATTCGCAAGTGCTTTGGCTGGACGGTGTGGAGAGAAAATATATCGAAGAAGTGGGCGCAATGAACGTTATGTTCAAAATTAACGGCGAAATCATAACCCCGATGCTCACCGGCTCGATACTCCCTGGGATTACGAGAAAGAGCTGTATCGAAGTTTTAAAATCGCTTGGCTACAAGGTAACCGAACGCTTGCTTTCGGTGGACGAGCTTGTGTCCGCGCTCAAAGACGGCTCGCTGGAAGAGGCGTGGGGCTGTGGTACGGCGGCGGTGGTATCGCCCATTGGTAAGCTTGCCTACGGCGACGAAGAATACGAAGTGGGCGGCGGTAAGATCGGCGCGGTAACGCAACAGCTCTACGATATTTTAACGGGTATTCAATGGGGCAAAGTGGAAGATAGCTTTGGCTGGGTATACAAGTTATAAGTGAAATTTTTCGCTGTCGCGAAAAGTTGTGGAATATTTTATACTTTTTTCCAAAAAATCTTTAAAAACCCAAAAAAAGGTGTGGAAAGTTTGTTGACAAACCGCTAAATTGGGTATATAATAGATACAATCATATTTTATACAGGCAACGACGGGAAAAAAATCCGAAAACAAACGCTTTCAGAGAGTTGACGGTGGGTGCGAGTCAACACGGGTTTCGGAATATAGCTCCTCCCCGAGCCTCCGAGAGAACGGCAAAAACGCCAAGTAGATTCGGACGGAGTTCCACCGTTATAAGGAAAGTCTTTATAGGCACGAGTGGGCGCGTATGCGCCAAACGGAGTGGTACCGCGGAGAAAAAAGTCTTCGTCTCTTCTATGCGTACTTTTAGCGCGTAAAAGAGACGATATTTTTATAGATATTTGAGGATACAATGAAAAATAATCAAAAATACGTAAAACAATATTTTGCGCCGAGCGGCGTAACGATGGATTGGACGAAAAAAACGGCGATTGAAAAACCGCCTATTTGGTGTAGCGTCGATCTTCGCGACGGAAACCAAGCGTTGATTATTCCTATGAGCTTGGAAGAAAAATTAGAATTTTTCCAGCTCCTTTGCAAAATCGGGTTTAAGGAAATCGAAGTGGGCTTTCCCGCGGCGAGTGAAACGGAATACGAATTTTGCCGTGCGCTCATTGAAAGAAATTTAATCCCTGACGACGTAACCATTCAAGTGCTCACGCAATCGCGCGAACACATTATCGCCAAAACGTTTGAAGCTTTACAGGGCGCGAAAAAAGCGGTCGTGCATTTATATAATTCCACGTCCGTTGCCCAGCGCGAGCAGGTGTTCCGCAGAAGTAAGCAAGAAATTATTGATATCGCGGTCACGGGCGCAAAGCTTTGCAAGAGCTATCGCGAAAAAGCAAAGGGCAAAATCACGTTTGAATATTCCCCCGAAAGCTTCACGGGCACAGAGCCTGAATTTGCGGCGGAAATTTGTAACGCAGTGCTGGATATTTGGAAACCCAACCCCGAAGATAAAGTGATTATCAACCTGCCCGTCACGGTGGAGAACTCTATGCCCCACGTGTATGCAAACCAAGTGGAGTATATGTGCAAAAATTTGAACGGCAGAGAAAACGTGGTGATATCCTTGCACCCGCATAACGATCGCGGTTGCGCGGTGGCGGATAGTGAGATGGGCTTGCTTGCAGGGGGCGATAGGATAGAAGGTACGCTCTTTGGCAACGGCGAAAGAACGGGGAACGTGGATATCGTAACGCTTGCGCTCAATATGTTCTCGCAAGGCGTGGATCCCCAGCTTGATTTTTCCAACTTACCCGAAATTACGAGCGTGTACGAACGAGTAACGCGAATGAAAGTAAGCGAAAGACAGCCGTATAGCGGACAGCTCGTGTTTGCGGCGTTCTCTGGTTCGCACCAAGACGCGATTGCAAAGGGTATGAAATACCGCGTGGAAAAGCAAGCGAACACATGGACCGTGCCCTATCTCCCCATCGACCCTGCCGACGTTGGCAGAGTGTACGAAGCGGACGTTATCCGCATCAATTCCCAATCGGGAAAAGGCGGGATAGGTTATATACTCGAAACGCAGTTCAAACTCGTTTTACCCCCGAAAATGCGCGAGCAGTTCGGGTATCACGTAAAGAGCATTTCCGACCACGAGCATAGAGAGCTTGCGTCGATAGAAGTCTACGACATATTTATGCGCGATTTCGTTAATTTGACGGACACGCTCAACGTGCTTGAAACGGGCTACGAAGAAGTGGGCGACAAGGTAAAAGGCAGGGTCGTGATCGAATACGCAGGCAAAGCCACCACGGTGGAAGTGGAAGGCAACGGCAGACTCGATTGCGTGAGCGGGGCGATCAAGCAAGTAACGGGCATAGACTACGTTTTGGAAAGCTACGTCGAACACGCGTTGGAAGAAAAATCCACTTCCAAAGCGGCGTCGTATATCTGTATCGTGGTAGATAACAAACCCTACTGGGGCGCAGGTATACATACGGACATTATGACGTCGTCGGTAAAAGCGCTGGTTTCGGCAGTGAACAGGACTTTGGAGAATAAGTAAAAAGGAGAAAACACCATGCAGTTAAACGGTGCACAAATTTTAATTCAAACGCTCATAGAGCAGGGCGTAACTGACGTGTTCGGGTATCCGGGCGGTCAGGTTATCAATATCTACGACGCATTATACGAATATAAAGATAAAATCAATCACGTGCTCACGGCGCACGAACAGGGCGCGGCGCACGCAGCGGACGGCTATTCCCGCGCGACGGGGAAAGTGGGCGTTTGTATCGCCACGAGCGGACCGGGGGCAACCAATCTCGTAACGGGTATCGCCACGGCTATGCTCGACTCCATTCCTATGGTCGCAATCACGGGTAACGTGCCTTGCTCGCTCATTGGTAAAGACAGTTTCCAAGAAATCGACATCACGGGCGTAACGCTCCCTATCACCAAACATAATTATTTCGTTAATAAAATCGAAGACTTGGCGGATACGATCAGAGAAGCGTTCCAAATCGCAAAATCGGGCAGACCCGGACCTGTACTTATCGACATTCCCAAGGACGTGCAGGTAAGCAAATACGAATACACCCCCAAGGCGATAGTGGAAAAAACACCGCTTCCCAAAGTGGAAGAAACAAAAATCGACGAGGCGGTGGAACTCATTTCGCAGGCGAAACGCCCGTATATCTATATCGGCGGCGGCGCGGCAGGGCTTGGCATGGGCAAGGAAATCGTTGCGTTTGCCGAAAAGATCGACGCGGTGATCGGTTGTTCGTTTATGGGGCTTTCCGCTGTACCCAACGAAAGCGAAAGATTTTTGGGCATGCAGGGTATGCACGGACATTACGCCTCGTCTATGTCGCAAAACGAAGCCGACCTTATCTTGGCGGTGGGCGTGCGGTTTTCGGATAGAGCGACGGGCAACGTTTCCAAATTCGCGAAAAAGAGCCGTATTATTCAGATCGATCCCGATTGCGCGGAAATCAATAAAAACGTGCGCGTGGATTTAGGACTTGTGGGCGACGTGGAAAACGCGTTCAAGCGTATCGCGGAAAAATGCCAAGCAAAGAGCAATCCCGAATGGATTGATAGAGTACGCGTTTTGAAAGCGGAAGAAAAGAGCTTTGAAGAAGAAATCGCGGCAAAGAGCCAAGTGCCCTTGACGCCCAAACAGGTTTTCGATATTATCAACGAAGAAAAATTACCCGCAACGATTATAACGACGGACGTTGGTCAACACCAAATGTGGGCGGCGCAATACGCAACCTACGATCGTCCCCGCCGTTTCGTATCGAGCGGCGGACTTGGCACGATGGGCTTTGGCTTGGGCGCGGCAATGGGCGCGTACGTAGCCACGAAAGACCCCGTAGTGCTGATCACGGGCGACGGTAGCTTTGGTATGAATTTGAACGAGCTTGCAACCGCCGTTACGTATAAACTTCCCGTCGTGATCGTGCTTATGAATAACGGGGTTTTGGGTATGGTACGGCAATGGCAAACGCTGTTCTTTGGCAAGAGATATTCTAATACCGTCTTGGATAGAAAAACGGATTTCGTAGCACTTGCCAAGGCGTTCGGCGCGGAAGGCGAGAAAGCGGAAACGGCGGTGGAATTTAGAAAAGCGTTCCAAAAAGCCAAGACAAGCGGAAAGCCGACGGTAATCGACGTTCGTATTGATAAAGACGAATTCGTATTGCCCATGCTCCCCCCGGGCGGTGCAATCGACGACATCATCACGATGGTAAAATAAGGTGGACAGTATGGAAAAGAAAAAATTCATTATCGCAGTATACGTAGAAAACAAAGCGGGCGTACTTACGAGAGTTACGGGTATGTTCACCCGCCGCGGTTTTAATATCGACACGCTCACCGTAGGCGAAACGGAGCGTAGCGAATATTCCCGTATCACCATTTGTATGAGCGGGGATCAATACGCCAAAGAACAACTCGTCAATCAGCTCAATAAGCTTTTGGTCGTGAAGAAAGTGGAAGTGCTGGAAAACGAACCCATTCAACGCGAACTTATGCTTATCAAAGTCAAGAACCAAGCGGAGCAAAGAAGCGATATCATGACGGCGGTAGACGTGTTTAGAGCAAGCGTTATCGACTATTCGACGGAAGGTATGTGTATCGAAGTTACGGGCAGTCCGTCCAAAATCGACGCGTTCGTCAAGCTCATGCAACCGTTTGGAATTTTGGAAATGTGCCGAACGGGTATCGTCGCGCTGGATAGAGGCGTAGCAACTTTATTTAACAAATAAAAAATAAAAAATAAATTTATATAAAGGAAAGGAAAAATATTATGGCAAACAGAATTTTTTATCAACAGGATTGTGATTTAAACAAATTAAACGGTAAAACCGTTGCAATTATCGGCTACGGCTCGCAAGGTCACGCGCACGCGCTCAACCTTAAAGATTCGGGCGTGAACGTAATCGTAGGTTTATACCAAGGCAGCAAGAGCTGGGCGAAAGCGGAAAAGCAAGGCTTGAAAGTTATGACGGCGTTCGACGCGGCGAAAGCAGCGGATCTTATTATGATCCTTATCAACGACGAAAAGCAAGCAAAGCTTTATAAAGAAAGCATCGAACCCAACCTTACGGAAGGCAAAACGCTTGCATTTGCGCACGGCTTTAACATTCACTTTGGTTGCATCAAACCCCCGAAGAACGTAAACGTAATCATGGTTGCACCCAAAGGCCCCGGTCACACCGTTCGTAGCGAATACCAAGTAGGTAAAGGCGTACCCTGCCTTATCGCGGTAGAACAAGACGCAACGGGCGACGCGCTGGATATCGGTCTTGCGTATGCGCTGGGTATCGGCGGTGCAAGAGCGGGCGTTTTGGAAACGAATTTCCGTACGGAAACGGAAACCGACCTTTTCGGCGAACAAGCGGTACTTTGCGGCGGTGTTTGCGCGCTTATGCAAGCGGGCTTTGAAACGCTTGTCGAAGCAGGCTACGACCCCAGAAACGCATACTTTGAATGTATCCACGAAATGAAACTTATCGTAGACTTGATCTATCAAAGCGGTTTTGAAGGTATGAGATACTCCATTTCCAACACCGCAGAATACGGCGACTATATCACCGGACCGAAGATCATCACGGAAGAAACGAAGAAAGCGATGAAGAAAGTACTCAAAGATATCCAAGACGGTACGTTTGCAAAAGACTTCTTGCTGGATATGTCCGACGCAGGCAGCCAAGTACACTTCAACGCAATGAGAAAGCTTGCAGCGGAGCACCCTGCGGAAGTAGTAGGTAAAGATATCCGTAAGCTGTATAGCTGGGCAGACGAAGAAAAATTCATCAACAACTAAAAAACCGAATATAGTCTTGTAATGTGTGATGCATTACAAGACTGAAAGGAGATACCTATGATCAAAGACACTATCGTGGACGGGTTTCAAAACGCCCCCCACAGATCGCTTTATCACGCTTTGGGTATGACCGACGAAGAACAAGCTCGCCCCTTAATCGGGGTGGTTTGTTCGTATAACGAGATCGTACCCGGGCACATTAACCTTGACAAAATCGCCCAAGCGGTAAAAATGGGCGTGGCTATGGCTGGCGGTACGCCCATTATGTTCCCCGCGATCACCGTTTGCGACGGTATTGCTATGGGGCACACGGGCATGAAATATTCGCTCGTAACGCGCGATTTAATCGCGGACTCCACCGAAGCAATGGTGCGCGCGCACGGCTTTGACGGACTTGTTATGATTCCCAACTGTGACAAGAACGTTCCCGGGCTTCTCATGGCGGCGGCAAGATTGAATATCCCCACCGTGTTCGTGAGCGGCGGACCTATGCTCGCAGGCAGAGTAGGCGGTAAAAAGCGTTCGCTTTCGAGTATGTTTGAAGCGGTCGGCGCATACACGGCAGGCAAATTAGACGAGCAGGGGCTTTGCGAGTTTGAAAAGAAGGTGTGCCCCACGTGCGGTTCGTGCTCGGGTATGTATACGGCAAACTCCATGAACTGCCTTACGGAAGTTTTGGGTATGGGCTTGCAGGGCAACGGCACGATCCCCGCGGTGTATTCCGCGCGTATCGAGCTTGCTAAGCACGCAGGTATGCAGGTTATGGAGCTTGTGAAAAAGAATATCCGTCCCCGCGATATCATGACCGAGGCGGCGATTAAAAACGCAATCACGGCGGATATGGCGCTTGGCTGTTCGACGAACAGTATGTTGCACCTGCCCGCAATTGCTAACGAGCTTGGCGTGAAGTTTGATCTTGACGAAGTGAACGCGATCAGTGAAAAAACGCCGAATATTTGCCACCTTGCCCCCGCTGGTCCGACGTATATGGAAGATCTCAACGAAGCAGGCGGTGTGTATGCGGTACTCAAAGAAATCGACAAGCTCGGGTTGCTGGACACGAGCGTGATGACGGTAACGGGCAAAACGCTTGGTGAAAATATCAAAGACGTGAAGAATATGGACGAAACGGTCATTCGCACGGTAGAAAACCCGTTCACGAAAACGGGCGGTATCGCGGTGCTCAAAGGCAACCTTGCGCCTGACGGGTGCGTGGTAAAACGCGCGGCGGTTGCGGAAGAAATGCTCGTGCACGAAGGTCCTGCGAAAGTGTTTGAAAGTGAAGAAGAATGTATCGCGGCAATCTACGGCGGTAAGATCGTCAAGGGCGACGTGGTGGTTATCCGCTACGAAGGTCCTGCGGGCGGTCCGGGTATGCGCGAAATGCTTTCGCCCACGTCCGCGATTGCGGGTATGGGCTTGGATAAAGACGTTGCGCTCATCACCGACGGTAGATTTTCGGGTGCGACGCGCGGTGCGTCGATCGGACACGTTTCCCCCGAAGCCGTTTCGGGCGGTACGATCGCCTACGTCAAGGACGGCGATTTGATCGCAATCGACATTCCTAATTACAAAATTGAACTCAAAGTATCGGAAACAGAGCTTGCAAAACGTAAAGCGGAAATGCCCTTGAAAAAGAAAGAAGTTACGGGTTATTTAAAACGCTACGCGGCGCAAGTAAGCTCCGCCGATAAAGGCGCAATCATAAACAAGTGAAATTTTTCGCCATAGCGAAATTTTCACGATATAAGGAGAAATAACAATGTCAATGACAATGACGCAAAAAATACTTGCGGCGCACGCAGGGCTGGAAAGCGTGGAAGCGGGACAGCTCATTTTAGTAGACGTAGACCGCGTGCTCGGCAACGATATCACTTCCCCCGTGGCGATTCGTGAGTTTGACAGAATCGGCGGGAAAGAAGTGTTTGATAAAGACAAAGTAACCATGGTTATGGATCACTTTGCGCCCAACAAGGATATCAAAGCCGCCGTGCAATGTAAAATGTGCCGCGATTTTTGCGACAAACACGAAATCACGCATTTCTACGACGTGGGCAGAATGGGTATCGAACACGCGTTGCTCCCTGAAAAGGGTTTGATAGTGCCCGGCGACGTGGTAATCGGCGCGGACTCGCACACCTGCACCTACGGCGCGATTGGCGCGTTCTCGACGGGCGTTGGTTCGACGGATATGGCGTGCGGTATGGCAACGGGCAAAGCGTGGTTTAAAGTACCTTCCGCAATCAAATTCGTTTTGAAAGGCAAGCTGAATAAATACGTATCGGGCAAAGACGTCATTTTGCATATTATCGGCAAAATCGGCGTGGACGGTGCGTTGTATAAATCTATGGAATTCGTGGGCGAAGGCGTTTCTTCGCTTACCGTATTCGATAGACTTACGATTGCGAATATGGCGATTGAAGCGGGCGCAAAGAACGGTATTTTTGAAGTAGACGAACAAACGGAAAACTACGTGAAAGAAAGATCGGATAGAAAATTCACGGCGTATAAAGCGGACGAAGACGCGGTATACGACGCGACGTATGAAATTGATCTTTCCACCATTCGTTCCACGGTCGCGTTCCCGCACCTGCCCGAAAACACCAAGACGTTCGACGAGATTGGCGACGTTGCTATCGACCAAGTGGTGATCGGTTCTTGCACGAACGGACACTATAAAGACTTGGAAGAAGCGGCGGAAATTTTAAAGGGCAGAAAGGTAGCCAAACGCGTGCGCGCGATTATTATCCCCGCCACGCAGGATATCTATCTCAAAGCGATGGAAAACGGACTTTTGAAAACGTTTATTCAGGCGGGTTGCGTGGTATCCACGCCCACCTGCGGACCTTGCCTTGGCGGATATATGGGTATTTTGGCGGCAGGCGAGAGAGCCGTGGCAACGACCAACCGTAACTTCGTCGGCCGTATGGGCGACGTGAAATCGGAAGTATATCTGGCGTCTCCCGCGGTGGCGGCGGCAAGTGCAATAGCGGGCAAAATCGCCGACCCTTTGGAGGTGCTCAAATGATTTTTAACGGAAAAGCAATCAAATACGGCGATAACGTAGACACGGACGTTATTATCCCTGCGCGTTATCTCAACACGATTGATAAAAAAGAACTCGCGTCGCATTGTATGGAAGATATCGATAAGGATTTCACCAAGAAAGTGCAAGCAGGAGATATTATGGTAGCGGGCTACAACTTCGGTTGCGGGTCTTCGCGTGAGCACGCGCCCATCGCGATCAAGGAAAGCGGTATTTCGGTGGTAATTGCAAGAAGCTTTGCGCGCATTTTCTACCGTAACTCTATCAATATCGGTCTTGCGATTGTGGAATGTAGCGAAGCGGTAGACGGAATTGAAAACGGCGACGAAGTCGTAGCCGATTTAGACAAAGGGGTTATCGTCAACAAAACGACGGGCAAGCAGTTTGCAACCCAACCCTTCCCCGCGTTCATACAAAAAATCATTGAAAACGGCGGGCTCGTTCCCTCCATTCAAAACGGCGACGTGAAATAAAGTGAAATTTTTCACTTCGTGAAAAGTGAAATTACTGTGTAGTGAAATTTGCGTAAAGCGCAAGTGAAATTTTTTTGCTATCGCAAAAAAGTTGTTGTAATATTTCCATAACTTGCCGGTAGGCATACTTCACTTTTGCCTAAAAGGCAAATACTTCACTTGTAAGGAGAAACTATGAAAAACTATAAAATCGGTTTGCTTCGCGGCGACGGTATCGGACCGGAAATCGTAGACAGCGCGGTGCGCGTTTTAAAAGCCGTCGGCGAAAAATATAATATCGGGTTTACGTTCACGCCGTATCTTATCGGCGGCAGCGCGATCGACGCTTGCGGAGAGCCGTTGCCCAAAGAAACGGTAGAAGGGTGCTTACAAAGCGATAGCGTACTTCTCGGTGCGGTAGGCGGTCCGAAGTGGGACACGCTCCCCGGGCACTTGCGCCCTGAAAAAGCACTGCTTGGTATTAGAGCAGCAATGGGACTTTTCACCAACCTGCGCCCTGCCAAGCTTTATCCCGCACTCAAAGACGAATGTCCTTTGCGCGCGGATATCGTGGCAAACGGGTTTGATATTATGATCGTGCGCGAGCTTACGGGCGGTATTTATTTTGGCGAGCGTGGCTATCGTGAAGGCAAATACGGCGAAGAAGCGTTCGATACGGAAGCGTATAGCCGTATGGAAATCGAGCGTATTGCGCGCGTGGCGTTTGAAACGGCAAGAAAGAGAAATAAAAAGCTGACGAGCATTGACAAAGCCAACGTTTTGGAAACGTCACGGCTTTGGAGAAAAATCGTGCATGAAATCGCTAACGAATATCCCGACGTGGAAGTGAGCGATATGCTTGTGGATAACGCGGCAATGCAGCTCGTTAGAAACCCGTCGCAGTTCGACGTGATCGTAACGAGTAATATGTTCGGGGATATCTTGTCCGACGAAGCGTCGCAAATCACGGGTTCTATCGGAATGTTACCCTCGGCGTCGCTGTCGGATAACACGCGCGGGTTATACGAGCCTATCCACGGCTCTGCACCCGATATTGCAGGGCAAAACAAAGCCAACCCGATCGCAACGGTGCTTTCGGCGGCAATGATGCTCTTGTACGCATTTAACGAAAAGCAAGCGAGCGAAGCAATCGTTTCAGCCGTGGATAAAGTGCTGAACGCCGGCTATCGCACGGCGGATCTTCGCGGTGGGGAAAATTCTCTTTCCACGACGGAAATGACGGATAAAATTATCGAGAATTTATAATGGAAAACTTGTTTGAACTCAAAAGAGAGTTAGACCTTATCAGCGTATTTATAGGGGTAACGGAAACGCCGCTTTTCACGGCGTTTTCCGACTATTGCAACGCGGATAAAAAAGACAAATATAAAGCGTATGCAAGGTTTGTCAAGGAAATCTACGAGGGCGGGGGCAATTTACCAAAGCTCGTACTGCGACTTTTGGGCGAAGACGAAAACGTGTTCGTCAAAGCCACGGCAAGAAAAGCGGAAATCTCCCCTTGTATTCGGCTTTCCGTGCAAAGAGAGCTTTGCACCCTTTCAAGCTTTGCAAGCTTAACGGCGAAAGACTTTGCCGACGATATGCAAATAGCCGAAGAGGACATTCCCGCGTTTGAAACAGTGGGGGAAGATATCCCCAAGGCATACGAAAAGCGTTTGGACGGGATCGGGAAATACGGCTACGGCGTATTTTCTTCCTATCCCATGTTCCGACTGTCCGACGAAAAGGAGATCGAACCGATCGTCAGCGCGGACAAGATCGGTATGGATAGCTTTATTGGCTACGAAAACGAGCGCGAGCAGGTAGTGGCGAACACCCGCGCGTTTATCGAAGGACGCCCCGCCGCGAACACGCTCCTTTGCGGGGACGCGGGCACGGGCAAATCGTCCACGGTCAAGGCAGTGGCAAACGCGTTCTTTGACGACGGCGTGCGCCTGATCGAGCTTCGTAAAGACCAGCTTTCCCTGCTTCCCTATATTATGGGCAAGATCAGCGGCAATCCCTTGAAATTTATTATCTTTATCGACGATTTGGCGTTCAATAAAAGCGACGACAATTTCAGCATGCTCAAAGCGGCGCTTGAAGGCAGTGCGAGCGCGAAAGCGGATAACGCCGTTATTTACGCAACGAGCAATCGCCGTCATATTATCAAAGAAACCTTTTCCGACCGCGACGGCGACGACGTGCATAGAAACGACACAATGCAAGAGCTTTTGTCCCTTTCCGAGCGGTTCGGGCTCGTCATTTTGTTTGCCAAGCCCAATAAGAATTTGTATTTGGAGATTGTATACGAGCTTGCGAAAAAGCACGGCGTGGATATGGACAAGGAAACGCTGGCAATCAAAGCGGAAGCGTTTGCGCTCAAAAAAGGCAACCGTTCGGCGCGTTGCGCGGAGCAATTTATTGACAGTTTGCTATAAAATAACCGACCAGGTATAAAACGAAGGAGAGAAAGTATGTTGACGATTGATAACGTATACAGAGCGAGTAACGCACTCAAAGGCGTGGTTCGTAAAACAGACGTGATCTACGCGCCCAAGCTTTGCAAGGGCTGTGATTTATATTTAAAAACGGAGAATTTGCAAATCACAGGCTCGTTCAAGGTGCGCGGTGCATATTATAAAATGACCAAGCTCACGCAGGAAGAAAAAAGCCGTGGGGTTATTGCCTGTTCGGCGGGCAACCACGCGCAAGGCGTTGCGCTTGCGGCGCAAAAGAACGGGATAAAAGCGGTAATTTGCTTGCCCGACGGCGCGCCTATTTCCAAAGTGGAAGCAACCAAAAGCTACGGTGCGGAAGTTTGCCTTGTGGAAGGGGTATACGACGATGCGTATAACCGCGCCTTAGAGCTTCGCGACGAAAAGGGCTACACCTTTATCCACCCGTTCAACGACGAAGACGTAATCGCAGGTCAAGGCACGATTGCGTTGGAGCTTATCGACCAAATCGCGGATTTAGACGCGGTACTCGTGCCAATCGGCGGCGGCGGGCTTATTTCGGGCATTGCGTACACGCTCAAAACGATCAACCCGAAAATCAAGGTATACGGCGTGCAAGCGGCGGGCGCACCGTCTATGCAAAAATCAGTCAAAGACGGAAAAATTGAAGAGCTGCCTTCCGTATCGACGATTGCGGACGGTATTGCGGTGAAAAAGCCGGGCGATTTGACGTATGAAATTTGTCAAAAATACGTAGACGATATCGTAACCGTGTCCGACGACGAAATTTCCGCGGCAATCTTGGCGCTTATGGAACAGCATAAGCTCGTAACGGAAGGCGCGGGCGCGGTGGCAGTTGCGGCGGCAATGTTCCGCAAGATAGATTTGCAAGGCAAAAAAGCGGTGTGCGTATGCTCGGGCGGAAACATTGACGTAACCATATTATCGCGCGTTATCAAGCGCGGACTTTTGATGTCGGGCAGAAGCTGTCAGCTTATGATCGAGCTTATGGACAAACCCGGTCAGCTCAAACACGTATCGAGAATTATCGCGGATCTTGGCGGAAACGTAACGTCCGTACACCACGAACGCGCAAACGAAGGCTCGGACGTAAACGGTTGTTATTTGCGTATTATTTTGGAAACGAGAAACTACGAGCATATCGCGCAAATCAAACAAGCACTCACCGACTACGGCTTTAAACTTTTAGATTAAGGAGAACGATTATGGAAATCAAACAAGTATCAACGCAAAACGCGCCTGCGGCAATCGGACCGTATTCACAAGCCATTATCGTGGGCGAAATGGTGTTCACGTCGGGGCAAATCCCCATCAATCCCGCGAGCGGGAACGTGGAAGCGACGACGATCGAAGCACAAAGCGAACAGGTAATGCAAAACCTTGGCGCGGTTTTGACCGCGGCGGGAAGTAGCTTTGAAAAGGCAGTAAAAACGACCTGTTTCCTTGCCGACATTGCAGACTTTGCGGCGTTCAACGCCGTGTATGGCAAATATTTCACGACCAAACCCGCACGCTCGTGCGTGGCAGTCAAAGACCTTCCAAAAGGTGTAAAGGTGGAAGTGGAAGTTATTGCAACGCTTTAAGAAAATCGCCCAAACGGGCGATTTTTTAGTTATAATACGCAAAAAAATTGCAAATATTATAACTGTATGTTAAACAAACGGGAAAGTCAGGTAATGAATGCAATCTACTCCCTTTGCCAAGGTAAGGGGGTATGTTTGGTGTCGCCGTCGGAGCTACTTTCCCTGCTCCCCACGCGCAAAAAATACACCGAAGACCAGCTGGATAAAATTTTATCCGAGCTTGCGCTCGACGATTATTTTGAACTGTTATCTTCCGAGCGCAAGGGCGAAAAAATGTACGTCATTTCCATGCACGCAAGCGGTTACGCTTTCAAGCGCAACACTTTGCAACAAAAGCGGGATTTGGTTTTTAAGCTGGGCTGGGCGATTGCTTCGGCGGTGATTGCGTTTCTCGTGGGCTTGTTTCTCAAACGGATTTTTTGATCGCAAATCATTTACTTTTATAAAAAAATATGTTATAATAGAACAAATGTTTGCAAAGGGGGTAGGTAAAAATGCGATTTAAATTGCACGCCCCGTATTTGCCCACAGGCGACCAACCGCAAGCGATCGAAAAATTAACCGAAGGGGTAATGGACGGTATGCGCGCGCAAGTGCTTGTCGGGGTTACGGGTAGCGGTAAAACGTTTACAATGGCAAACGTTATTAAAAACGTCAACCGTCCCACGCTCGTAATCGCGCATAACAAAACGCTCGCGGCACAGCTTTGCAACGAGTTTAGAGAATTTTTCCCTGAAAACAGAGTGGAATATTTCGTTTCGTATTACGATTATTATCAACCCGAGAGCTATTTGCCATCTACCGACACGTATATCGAAAAAGACCTTTCCATGAACGACGAAATAGACAAGCTCCGCAACAGCGCGACGGGCGCGTTGATGGAGAGAAAGGACGTGATCGTGGTGGCTTCGGTGTCGTGTATCTACGGTCTTGGCGCACCCGAAGAATATTTTCGACTTTCGATATCCTTGCGCCCGGGCATGGAATGGGAGCGCAACGCGCTTATGCGCAAGCTCATTGAACTGCAATATAGCCGTAACGACGTGGATTTCAAACGCTCGACCTTTCGTGTGCGCGGGGATAGCTTGGAAATTTTTCCCGCATCCAACTCCGAAGTTGCCATTCGCTTGGAGTTTTTCGGCGACGAGATAGAAAAAATCTACGAAGTGGAAGCGCTCACAGGCAACAAGCTCAACGAGCTTTCGCACGTGGCGATTTTCCCTGCCAGCCAATACGCGGTAGGCACGGAAAAATTACAAAGCGCACTTTGTATGATCGAGCAGGATTTGCAAGGGGAAGTGAAAGCGTTTGAAGAGCAGGGCAGGATTTTAGAAGCGCAACGGCTCAAACAACGCACCGAGCACGATTTGGAAATGATGCGCGAGATCGGGTATTGCAGCGGAATAGAAAATTATAGCCGTTATTTCGACGGCAGAAGTCCGGGCGAGCCGTCGTTCACGCTCCTTGATTATTTCCCGCAGGGCGAATTTTTGGTGTTTATCGACGAAAGCCACATGACCATTCCGCAAATCCGCGCCATGTATCACGGGGATTTATCGCGCAAGAAAAATCTTGTGGAATACGGTTTCCGTATGCAGGCGGCGTATGATAACCGCCCGCTCACCTTTCCCGAGTTCGACGCAAGAGTACCGCAAGTGGTGTTCGTTTCGGCAACGCCCGCGCCGTATGAACTCGAACAAGCGGGGCAAAAAGTGGAACAGCTTATTCGCCCGACGGGGCTTTTAGACCCTATTATCACAGTCAAACCCACCCGCGGACAAATCGACGATTTGCTTTCGGAAATCCGCACCGTCGTGGGGCAGGGCGGGCGCGTGCTAATCACCACGCTCACGAAAAAAATGGCGGAAGAGCTGACGGATTATTTAAAAGAACATTCGGTAAAAATCAAATATATGCATAGCGATATCGACACGTTGGAGCGTGTGGATATCGTGAGCGGATTGCGCCTTGGCGAGTTTGACGTGCTTTGCGGTATCAATTTGCTCCGCGAAGGTTTGGACTTGCCCGAAGTCAAGCTCGTAGCCATTTTAGACGCGGACAAGGAAGGCTTTTTGCGAAGCGACACCGCGCTTATCCAAACGATCGGGCGCGCCGCGAGAAATAGCGAAGGGCGCGTGATTATGTACGCGGACAATATCACGGACAGTATGAAACGGGCAATCGGGGAAACGGAGCGTAGGAGAAAGGTGCAAAGCGAGTATAATCAAATGCACGGAATTACGCCCAAGACGATTGTCAAAGAAGTCAAATCCACGCTCAATATCACGAAAAAAGCCAAAGACGACGATATTAAAATGCAGGATATCCCCGACGAAATCGAAAAATTACGCGCGCTTATGAAAGTCGCGAGCGGGCAGTTAGACTTTGAAAAAGCCATTGAAATTCGGGAAAAAATCGCGGAGCTGAAAATGCGTTTGCGCAAAGCAGGAAAATAAACGAGTGAGGTATTTGCTTTGCAAGCAAAAGTGAAGTATTGACTTGCGTCAAAGTGAAGTAGAAACAATGTTTCAGTGAAGTTTGCCCCTTTGGTGCAAGTTATTGAAATGTTTCCACAACTTTTTCGCGAAGCGAAAAAACTTCACTTGTGCATAGCACATACTTCACTATGAAATTACTTCACTTTTCACAAAGTGAAAAACTTCACT
>JAZOPU010000106.1:0-2521 GCA_045655705.1 Candidatus Scatosoma sp. | reverse complement strand
GCTTGCGCTTTCTCAAAAACCCACGGATATCCCCACCAAGCAAGCGGCGGCGGCTGTTGGGCAATGCGAGCTGATGTATACGTACGATAGATTATTCACCGAATACAACCACACCGTGGCGCAAATTCTTTTGACGGGTTCGGACTTTACCGCGCCCGATCGCCACGAAAATTTCAATAATACTATTTCTCGGCTGTTAGAGCTTGGGGCACTGCCCATTATCAACGAGAATGACACGATTGCAACGGAAGAGATTAAAGTGGGCGACAACGACACCCTTTCCGCGCTCGTAGCCGTTTCCGTGCAAGCCAATTTACTTATTATCCTTTCGGACGTGGACGGGCTGTATTCGGCAGACCCTCATAAAAATCCGAACGCAAAGCTTATCGAAGAAGTGCCCTGCATCACTCAAGAAACACTCTCCCTTGGCGGCGGCGCTGGCTCGGCGCTGGGCACGGGCGGTATGAGAACCAAACTCTCCGCGGCACAGCTTTGCACGAACGCAGGCTGTGAAATGGTTATCGCTTGCGGAGAAAACCCTGAAATTTTATACGACGTCATTGACGGTAAAAAAGGCAAATTCACTCGGTTTTTAGCAAAGAGGTAATACTATGAAAACGATGCAAGAAATTTTGATGGGTGCAAAAGCGGCGGCGCGCGAAGCGGCAAATCTCACGACGGAAGTCAAAAACGCGGCACTACTTTGCATGGCGGACGCACTCGAAGAAAACGCGGACGAAATTTTACAAGCCAACGAATTAGATCTTCTTGCCGCCGAAGGCGTTTTGCCCGACGTAATGCTCGATAGATTACGCCTTACCAAAGCGCGCATAGAAGGTATGGCGAAAGGCATACGCGACGTTGCCGCTCTCCCCGACCCCGTGGGCGTTTGCTTAGAGAAAAACACCCTGCCAAACGGCTTGACGGTAGAAAAAACGCGCGTACCTTTGGGGGTTATCGGTATTATCTACGAAAGCCGTCCCAACGTAACGTCAGATGCCGCGGCACTTTGTTTTAAGAGCGGTAACGTTTGTATTTTACGGGGCGGTAAAGATGCTTACCATTCTTCAGCGGCGATCGTGAACGTACTTCGCACGGTGCTTGCGGATATCGGTATCAACGAAAACTTTATCAATCTCCCTTCCGACACTTCCCGCCAAAGCGCAACGGAGCTTATGACGGCGGTGGGCTTTGTGGACGCACTCATTCCCCGTGGCGGGGCTGGACTTATCCGCTCGTGCGTGGAGAATGCAAAAGTGCCCTGTATTCAAACGGGTACGGGTATTTGCCACGTATACGTAGACGCGGACGCGGATTTTTCCAAAGCACTCGATATTATCGACAATGCGAAAACTTCCCGCCCTTCCGTTTGCAACGCGGAAGAAGTATGTCTTGTAGACGAAGCGATCGCAAGCAAATTCTTACCCCTGCTCAAAGCACGGTTGGTAGAGAGCCGTGTTTCCGCTTCGTTGCAACCCGTGGAACTGCGCGTTTGTGAAAAATCGCACGCGATTATCGGTGGCGTGAAAGCAAGCGAAAACGATTTCGATACGGAATTTTTGGATTATATCCTTGCCGTGAAAGTGGTAAACGGTGTAGACGAGGCGATCGCGCATATCGCCGACCATTCCACGGGGCATAGCGATTGTATCGTAACGAGAAATTTAGAAACCGCGGATAAATTCACGCGCTCCGTCGATAGCGCGGCGGTGTACGTCAACGCTTCCACCCGTTTCACCGACGGCGGAGAATTTGGAAAAGGTTGCGAGATCGGCATTTCCACACAAAAATTACACGCCCGCGGGCCTATGGGCTTGGAAGAACTCACTTCCTATAAATATATCGTTCGCGGAAACGGACAGGTTAGGAAATAAAAGGAGAAACTATTATGTATACACTCGGTTTTATCGGTTGCGGAAATATGGGCGGTGCTTTGGCACGCGCGGTAGCAAAAGCCGTTGATGGACAATATATCGCCGTCAACGATTATTGCATGGAAAAAGCACAGGCATTTGCCAAAGAATGTGGCGCGACGGTATTATCCGCGCAAGAAATTGCAACACAATGTAAATTTATCGTACTAGGCGTAAAACCGCAAAATATGCAAGAAACGGTTTCCGCGATCAAAACGCAGTTGCAAGCAAACAAAAACGCCGTGGTCATCACCATGGCGGCGGGTATTTCTATTTCGGCAATCCGTTCCTTTATCGGCGCGGACGTGCCCGTGATCCGCATTATGCCCAACACCCCCGCGCTCGTGGGCGAAGGTATGATTTTATACGATTGCTTGGGCGTATCCCCTGCCGACGAACAGGCGTTTAAAGACGCATTCCAAAAAGCAGGCGTACTCGACAAACTCCCCGAAGACAAAATCGACGCGGCGAGCGCATTATCAGGCTGTGGTCCTGCGTTCGTATACGCGTTTGCGGAAGCGCTTGCCGACGGTGCGGTGGAATGTGGCGTACCCCGCGACAAAGCCGCCACCTACGCGGCGCAAACAATCCTTGGCGCAGGTAAAATG
>JAZOPU010000105.1:0-18982 GCA_045655705.1 Candidatus Scatosoma sp. | reverse complement strand
TTATGGAAAGAGAGTTCCCAGCTTTCCGCGCATGGTGTTTTGTCCGTTACTTTATGATATTTTTCTTTTAATTTGTTCCCGCCCCAAAGATAGTCCTTACATTCGGGATATAATTTTGTAATTTTCATTCTATTTACTTTTTAATAAAAATTTGTCCGGTTCTTCTAATTCGAGCAATTCTATCGCTTTCTCAAAACGCGACGGGCATTTTTCAAAAGCCGAGGGGTGGTGTGCATCGCTACCTAAATAAAATTTACATTTACAATCCTTGGCGATTTGGAAAGGCAATAAATGCGGATCGTCTTTTTCGCCTGTGAAATATTTAATATCCTCTTGATTAAGCTCTATTCCAACGCCTAATTTCGACGCTTTTTTGAACAGGCGCTCGATATCTTTATACGGAAGTCTTTTCAACGTTTCCGTATGTTCTTCTTGGCTCGCTCCACGCCCCGCCATTAAGATACAGGTCGGGTGTGCAATACCGATTTTATGAAACGGCAAATGCATATTCAAAACCGCGTCCAAACGCTCCACCCAAAGACGGGCTTTCCTTTCCGTACTTCCCGCATCTTCTTCGGAAATGGTAAAACCCTTAAAATGCAAATGCGTAGTCGGAATAATAATAAAGTCAAACAATTCTTGCCGTTCAGGAGAAAGTCCGAGCGTAAGGCACTTGCTCAATTCCGTCTCACAACCGAACAAAAATTTAACGTTGTTTGATTGCGGAAGCGGTAACGCCCGTATACTATTTTCATAACTGTGTGTATGATAGCAAGGCGGTCTTTCCATTTCTATATTTTCGTCCCACAAATGATCGGTAAGACAAATCGTATGCAAGCCGTTTTCTTCCGCATATTGAAGTATGCGGTCGTTGTTTTGTTCGGGATCGGATGAACACCCCGAAAGCTGTGAATGTATATGCAAATCGTGATCGTATATAAATTTCATTTTATTCAAACCTTAACTCTCCACCGTTCAACAAGTCTTTCACGAAGATTGTTGCCGTAATTTTCTTGCCATTAAACATAATACTCGTTGGATTGTTTTCACTTTCGTTTATTATCGTAAGAGTATTTCCGTTTCCAAGTCTGATCGTCGCCTTTCTCGCCCGCGGCTTGCCGATAAATACTTCTTCCTGTCCGCTAATCGGGAAAAGTCCTAAAAAGTTCCAAAGATAACAAGCCGTAAGACCACCGCTATCCCCGTTCCCCGGCAAGCCTTCGCGCCCTACCTTGAAACAGCTATGTATACATTCGTCTATAATCTTACAAAGCTTTCCGTATTCGCCTACGTAATGATAGAAATACGGCGTTTCCATATCCGTTTCGTTATTAAAACCTTCGAAACGGTTTTGTATTTCGCTCGTTTCGTCGAACGCAAAGAACTTATCAAGCTGTTTCACAAGGTTTTCTTTTCCGCCTACAATTTCTATACGTTTCTCTTTATCTCGAATAAATCTAAACGTATAGTTATAATGATTACCCTCGTAGTAAGGATAGTCCGTTTTAAGAAGTCCGTCTTTGCCAAACGCCTCCGTCCAATAGCTTGCTATTTCGCTAAAATATTCTTCGTCTTGTTTTCTTCCAAGCTCTTTTGCAAGCTTTGCAAACGACGCGCATATAAGCGTACAATCAAGAAGTTTCGTCGTTTTTTCAAACGTGCCATTTATGATCCCGTCGCGATAGATATCCACTTCCGTTTTTACCACTTCGAACATATCGTCAATTTGCTTTTCTTCGACAAGTCCGTATACGTACGCGTCATACAGCACATAGCACGCCAAACAGCAAGCTTGCGTGGATTCGATATTTTGGTTTGCTGAAAGCATAAGCGCGTTGAAAAGTTTTCCCTGCGTTTTGCCGTACTTGATAATCGTTTTGACGATACCTTTGCCTACTTTGGGATATAATGCAAAGATAAACGGCGTTTGCGTTTTATACACGTCCCAAAGGGTAGCAAAGTCCAAATAGAACGTATCCTTTTCCTTCCACAAAAAGCTTTCTTTATCCCAACCGCAGGGCTTTATCAAGCTATGATAGAAATTAGAATAAAAAATCTCTTTTTCTTCTTCGCTTACGCCGTCAAGCTCTATTTTCGAGAGTTTTTCCTGCCATTGACAATTTGCTTGTTTTCTAACGGTATCAAAATCGGGTGTGGACAGTACGTTTGCCATTGCCCTGTCTTCGCTCACCAGCGAAAAACCGACTTTCACAATCGCTTGATTTTCGGCAACGTCAAATGAACAACCAAAGCAATCTTCCGTTTTTTGTAAACGTAAAACCTTTTCGCATACTTCTTTTTTGTTTATCCAAAGCGTAGGTATTCCGTTGCATTCCACGGCGTAATACAGTTTCACGCCTTGCATTACCACGTAACCCACGACCTTGTTATTTTCAATGCGTATTTCGCTTTCGCTTGCATACGAAAACACGCCTTTATCAAAGGGTTGTTTTAATCCGTCATTGGATATATCCACGGCAATTTTTACGGGCTTTTTCGCCGTGTATCTATGCAAAGCTACGCCTTTACCCACGGTTACTTCACAATCAATATCTTCTTCCTTTAATCGGCAAGCATAATATCCCGTTGTCGCGTTCTCGTTATCAATTTCTTTTAGGGTATGTATATTTTCTAAATCGCCGTGATAGGGCACGGTTAAAAGATAGTTATAATAGAACCCGAACGCTCCGCTACCGCTGTGCGTGAAATGCGAAAAACCGATCAGTTTATCACCATCAAAAAAGTTTTCGGGCGGTTTTCCGCCGTTGCGCTTGAAACTGCCGTACCCCGAAGAATACCCACCGCTATACGGCGAGCAGGCTACGTTCCCAAACGGCAAGCAGGCGGACGGGGAAACGTTCCCCGCCTTGCCTTTTAATAAATTCCATTTGGAAAACAGCGTGTTTTCTTTGGGTGTCGTACTCTTTCCCGTTCCTTGGAACACGTTTACGTATTGGATATTACTCATAAAACTCCTTTGCGTTTATCAAACTCCCGTTTTGCCGACAAGAAATAATCCGTCAAGACATAATCTACGCCCATATCAAAATAGTCGTTAATCTTTTGTAAAATTTCTTCTTCCGTTCCTTTATATACGTATACGCCAACTTTTACTCCGTGTTTGTGTGCTTTTTCGACCACTTCTTCGTTGACGTATCCTTCGTATTGTTGCATTTTCTCCGCGCCAGCTTCCAAAGCGCGTTCTACGCTCTCCCACATTCTTTGCCGATCGTGCCCGACTGCGCAAGAAATTTCGGGGTACTTACTCTTTAATTTTTTTATTTTTTCCAAACCGCACGCGTTGCAACTTAAAAAGTAAACGGAGCTTTCGCAATGATATTTTTTTACCATTGCAATAATTTCATCCATTCTATCGTTGGGTAAATCTAAATCCCAAATTTTCGCGTGGACATTGATAATCACGCGACCGCCAAACTGCTTTAATATTTCTTCAAAGGTAACGATTTTAAGCCCGCGGAACTCTTCGCCGAATTTCACGCCGAAATCGTAACGTAAAAGTTCCTCATAACTTTTCTCGTAGACAATGCCTTCGCCGTCGGTAATTTCCGCAAGGTTATAACTATGACAGGAAACAAGCACGCCGTCCGTCGTCGAATATAAATCCATTTCAATCTCGTCCGCGCCAAGCGCGATCGCCGCACCATAAGCGGGCAAGCTGTTTTCGGGCAACACCCTACTCCACCCCCTATGTGCACAAAGTCTAGGATAGGGTAAAGTTTTATCGTTTAACATATCAATACAACGCTCCGTTTTCTTTTAATATTTCTTGTACTTTGTTTATATCCACTTTGGCTATATCCACATCTTGGTCAAGCGCGGTTACTGCCGCCGTCCCCGCCCCTTCGCCGATACAGCAAACGATCGGCATAATTCGGATACTTGCTTGCGCTTCGTGCGTTGCCGATATACACCGCCCCGCCACAAGTAAATTTTTCGCGCCCTTGGGTATCAGCGCTCCTAACGGAATATTATAGTACCCGTCAGGTGGCAAATGGTGAAGTTGTGTTCCCGTTCCGCTGGGATTATGAATATCCACGGGATAATTACCCCTTGCAATCCCGTCCTTGAATTTACGACAAGAGAGCACGTCCTCCGCCGTCATTTGGTATTCGCCGATAATTCTTCGGCTTTCTCGAACTCCGATTACGGGTGCGGAATTGATTAAATAACTGTCTTTGAAAAGCTCGAAATTGTTTTTTAAGAAATTGACAAGCTCTAACATTTGTTCTCTTGCTTCCACTTCCGCTTGCGTTAAATCTTCTGCTTTCAACGGGCTTTTTTTAATAATTCTCGTGGAATTAAAATGCAAGGTATTCGGCAGTATCGAATGAAAAATTAGCACGTCTTCACGCGGATTTTTGATTTTTCCCTGTGCTTGCCATTCTTTATACAATTCCTTAACTTCTTTTCTGACTTCTACGTAATGTCTATCGCCATACGGCACACCGCCGATATTAAAACACAACGTCATAGGTTGACAGTTGCCCTGATTATCACCTACTTCATAGGCAAACCCTGCTTGCGCACAAACGTCGCCGTCGCCCGTACAATCAATATACGCTTTCGCCGTTATTTCACCTACGCCGTCTTTGTTGGATATCGTAATGCTTTCCACCTTACCCTCCGTGGCTTTTGCGCCGACAACCTGCGTGTGGAAAAGTACGTCCACGCCGTAACGCTTTGCCATTTGGTCAAGTATGCATTTTAAGTATTCTTCGTGGAATAACATTCCGTTTTGTTTGAGTGCGTTTTGTTTATCTAATTCGCGCACGATTTCCGCGAAAATACCTGCGTTGAGAATATCTCTTGCGCCGTCCACGACTCGCCAATATTTCATAAACGGATTGACAAGATTATGACAAGCCGCACCGCCAAGACAGCCGTATTTTTCCACGATTAAAACTTTCTTGCCTGCGCGAGCCGCCGAGAACGCCGCGCCGACGCCCGCCATTCCCCCGCCTGCTACGATGATATCGTATTTTTTTATAACCGTTCCTGCTTTGTGTTATTTTCTTTTCTTTTTCTTTATGATAAAGAAGGTTGCAACGCCTGCGCCGATAAGCACTACGCCACCTGCAATGCCGCCGATAATCCAACCAAGGTTAGATTTTTTCTCCGCGTCTTCGCCCCACTTCACGTAGATATCCAGATTTGAAGAAATAGGCGTGGATATATCAAACGTAGACGTATATTGTGCGTCCGTGTATAATCCACCAAAAGTCAGACCTTCGGGCAACGCGGGAATATCTGCTTCGCTTAACGTTTCGCCTGCGTATTTGCGCAAAGTAATCGTTTCGTTTTCACCGTAGTGAATCGTTACCTTGTAAACTTGTTTTACCGTCAATGCGATTTCGTGGATAAACGATTCTCCTGATGCCAAAACAACAGCGTATTTTAACATATATTCCCCTGCCGTTTCAAACAAATACTCGTCGCTATCGGATAATTTTTCATTGCCTTTATACAAAGCCACACTATATCGTGCGCCTTCGGGTATATCCAAAACAGGCAACGGTTGTGCTTTATCGCTTGTATCCAAGCCAACGGCTTTAGGCAAAGTGTTTTGCATAAATTTCGCGTATAACGTAAGGTTTTCCGCGCAATCTTCCGTGCTAACAATCTCGTTTACAAACGACGCA
This sequence comes from Candidatus Scatosoma sp., assembly GCA_045655705.1. GTDB lineage: Bacteria > Bacillota > Clostridia > Christensenellales > Borkfalkiaceae > Scatosoma. The sequence continues at coordinate 13,322 of JAZOPU010000105.1, read as the reverse complement.
TCCGTATACCAGCCAACGAAGAAATAGCCGTCTTTTTTCGCACCCTTAAACACAACGGGCGTTTCGCCTGTATAGCTTGTTACGTTCTCGTGCGTTGCGCCGTCTGTCACGTAGGAAATAGAATATGTAGTCCATGCGTAAACTGGTCTAAACGTCATATTTGCACTTGGCGTGAACGTCGTCGCTCCCGTATAATCCACGTAAGCGCTACCGCTCAAAACTTGCCACTTTTGGAAAGTCTTTCCTTTTTCGGGCGTTGCGTTTAACGTAAAAGCATTATCGCCTTCTTTCCATACGTTTTCCACACCGTCCACTTTTATTTTGTATCCACTAACAAAATGCGCCACAAGTTCTAAGTTTCCTGTTTTTCCTTTAAGCGTGGTGATCGGATCGCTGAAATCCGTGTCGCTTGCCAAATACCAAGCGTCGAACACCTTTCCGTTTGGAACGTTCACAGGCGCATTTAATGCCCATGTGCTTTCAATCGTGTATTTTGCAGGATTGATACTTGTAGCACCATCCAAACCGCTGTACGCTACGCTATATTCAATAGGTGTAAGCTTTGGCTCAATCATAATGCCGTCGCCCGTCGTAGGAATATTCCACGTTCCACAAGGTCTGAATTCTTTTCTATTTTTTCCGTCGTAATATTCCCAACCGTTTACTTCATATCCTGCAATATCAAATCCCGAAATCAACGAACGGAAGTCGTATGCTTGACCGAAAAACACCGTTTCCGTCGTCAAGATTTCTTCTCCTGCAACAAACGTGATTTTTTCCGTAGTTTCTACGTTGCGCGTTTGCCACAGCGCAACGACGTCGCTACTTGCACCAAGCTGTATCCACGTTCCTTTTTCGATTTTATCAAAATGCTTAAAATCGTAAGAAACAACACCGAGCGTGTTTTGCGACAAACAGTCTTCCGCCTCTTGGGCAATACGCACGGAAACGCGATCGGCAATTTGCGTTGCACCGTCGTAAATACTTTCTACCGCAAGGGTAACGTAGTATTTAACACCCACCTTAAAATCATCGGTGAGTTTTTGCACACGCCATTGCCCCGCAAACTGATTGTTCCTAATATCTTGTCCATTGGAATCCTGTGCTTTCACTGTTGTCCAATCGGAAGTCAAAAACACCGTGCCGTCGCCCCAAAGAACAAGCTGATAATGTCCGGCGTAGAATATGGAATCGCTATCTCTATACAAGCGCAATAATGCAATGCGCTCCTGTTGGGGCATATTTTCTTTGCCCGTAAACGCAAAACCAACCTGCATATTTTCTTCCAAATCGGGCGTTTCAAAAGTATCACCGCCGTTTCCCGCGCCTTTATTTTTGTTTACGTTGTAGGCTTCCGCGGGAGAATTTGTAAACGGATATAATTCGGTTAAATCCTTAAACGCGGAACGCGTTTGATAAAATTGCTTTAAATTTACGTTATACCTTGTGATTGCGCCCTTTTCCGCGCCATCCACGGCGCGAACGCAAAGAGATAAATGCCCCAAAGGTTTATATTCCGTCAAAAGTGTGGAAATATCCGCTTGATTGATTGAACAATTCTGCCAAGGTTCATTGCCCACACGCCATTCATAAGCCGTTGCATTTTCCACGTAATTCCAACGCAACGTCGCATCCGTATTATCATAATACACACCCGTGGGCGCGGATAACCGTGTATATTCGGGATTCCCCGAAGAGATATAAACGTAATTATCCCGTACTTCCGCTACGCCGTCGCTGTCTTTATCCAACGAGCCTTGTGTTTTTATAACGAGTGCGGAACGTTCTACGGGGATATACTGTGCTTCGGAATATAACGCCTCGCAACATTTGGTTACTTTTACGACGCGCCCGTCCACTTCTTTCTCTTTCGTTCCATTCAAAAGCCTTCCACAATTCGGGCACATCTTTGCTCCGTACGCAGGAGTATATTCATACGCAATACCTGCATTAGCAATTTCCGTATTCGTGTAGGTGTGGAAAACATCGTTGACTTTCATCAAAGAATCCGTCGTTTCATCATATTCGCCACGACTACAATACACCGTTTCACCTATCATGTTTCCTTGTATATCATACGTATCGAATACGCCCATGGAAAGGTAATATTTTTCGCCCAAGGTTATCGCCGTATTGTCCGTTGTTTTTTCGTCGGGCGTTGCACCGAATCTGTCGCCACGGTTGTTGATACCTATCGTACCGTTGGAATATAAGCGCACTCTATAATTCGCATTTCTTGCCAAGGCGTCGTCGCCCACCGATTTCTTATCGTTAAACAGGAAGAATGATACGCCGTAGTCCGCGTTAAAAGGCACGGACGTCTTAACTCCAAGCGTTAACAAGTCGTTTTTAAATATTGCCGACGGAATCCATCTTTTGTCTTCTCCCGTTTCCGACAAGGTATCCCATACGGGAGTTTCCTGCAAAGCGTAGTCATAGTTGACTTCCGATATATCGTGCGAAGAATACCCAAAGTTGATATATTTTTCAACGGTATGCGTATATGTAGTAGCCGTTGCCCCGTTCACGCCCGTAGGGATTACGCTGAACGTAATACTTGCCAAGCTTTGAGAATCCGCTTTTGCTGCGTTTACCGCTTGCATAACGGCAACGCCTACGTTCGCTTGATTTTCTTCCGCGGTAAAATTATACGTTTGCCCACCGACTGTATACGACACTTCATATCCCGTTGCGCCTGCAACTTCGTCCCACGTGAAATTGCCAAGCAAATCTACGCTTGCCGTTGTTGCAGCGCTTGCGATATTCGTTTCCGCCGTGGAAAGCGTGGCAATACCGCCCATGCCAAACGCAAAGGAAAGCAATGCCGTTAAGCCTAGAGCGATTTTTTTCTTTTTCTTCATTCTCGCGTCTCCTTATGTTTCAAAAATCAATCTTCGCGTTTTTTGATCACGAACACAAATACGGCAACGCCACCAAGCGCAACTACGCCGATTGCCGAAAGTACGATCCCTACCGTCCAGCTACCGCCATTGTTTTCGAGAACGAGCGTGATCGGATCTACGCTTACTTCTTCGTATTCTACTGCCACCACGTTGTCTTTTCCTTCCACCGTGGCTGTATACGTGCCGTCCGCATTTTGCTTTATAACGTTTCCGTTAAAGCTAACGGAAACTACTTTCCAGCCTGCCTTGGGGGTAACCGTCCAAGAAACTTCTTCGCCTTGGAAATATTTCTTTTCCGCACTATTCCAAGCAACCGTGCCCTTTTCATTTTCGTCTTGAACGGCAACCGCGTATTTATCGTCCTCGACAAATTCCGCCACGAGTTTCATTTCTCCGCTCGTTTTGGTAAGAATATACACGTTATTTTCAACGCTTGCCGTAACGTCTTCGCCGTCCAAGGTCAATTTGGACAAATGATGATTTTTATTAGGCGTAAACGTAATTTTGATAGGCTCGCCGTTAATTTCTGTCGATGCGGGCGTTGCTTTACCGCCGTTGCCTTTCACGCTTACGTCAAGCTGTTGACGGGCAACCGTATCGATTGTAATGGAATATACGCTTGCGCTGTTGTAATATTTTTGCTGTATAGGCGAATACCAATTCACGTCCACTTGGCTACCGTCTTCGGAGAAACAAAGGTTTGCGATCAAGCCCGCGCCTTTGGGGTTTGTACCCTGCATATCCGTATCCAACCAAGAAGGGTCGATTAAAAGCTGTGTAACCGTGTTTCCCTTTTCGCCTTCCAAGGTATAATGCTCTATTCTTTGGCTGGTGATATGTCCCGACAAGACAAGTGTTATATTTTCGTGCTTTTTGATGAAATTGTCCCAAATCTTGTCGGCATAGTTCTTGCCTTTATCCGACCAGTATTCCAAAATTTCACCGTTGGCATCCGTAAAGCCGTGTGTCGTTACGATAACGTTATGATAAGGGTGTGCCGCTACGATATCGTTTGCCCAAGCAATCGCTTCATCGCTCGGCGCCCAACTTAATACAACCACGAGATAATCCAAATTCCCAACCGAAAATTTATGCGCTGTATGCAGTGCCGTATCGTCGTAGGTCGCAAAATATTGCTGGTTATACGTCGAACCCGAATTTACACCCCAAGTAGCTTCAAACGAAGATTTGGTAGTTGCCACGCTTGCGGGAACATCCGCAATTTTAGCGTAGTCGTGGTTACCGCGAACAAGCGAATACGGCACGACACCGTCTAATTTTTCTATATTTTTCTTTGCCTTATCAAATTCCCAAATCCGACTTTCGTCCGTGATATCGCCAAGTCCGAAAACAAATTTCATCTTATCTTCTTCGGCGTTTGCTACAATATGGTCGTAGATCGCGTCAAAATTGATACCGCTACAATCCTCTTTACCGTAAATATTTGCTTTTTGCGTATCGCCGATTGCCACCATAGAGTAGGCGTAATCATTTTGCGGAATCGTTTCCGACCAAAGCCACGTGCGCACGAGATCGTTTCCGTTCGCGGAAATATCCGAAATTTCGTCCGCACCCGCTTTTCCTGCCAAGTCGTAAGCAAGTATCAATTTATCGTCCGCCGCGCTTACCGAAGTCATATCCGCCGTAATCTCGCTTTCCGTTCTCACGTCGGCATACGCCGCCACCGAACGAATCTCTCCTTGGAAATAGTTGGAGTAAGTTCCCGCATTCGTTCTGTAATCGCCGCCAACGGCATATTCGTATGCGGAAACAAATTCGTCCACAACGAAATCCACCGTATCCTTCAATTCGCCATTCAAATAGCAATATGCCTTTTCGCCGTCGTAAGAGACGGCGAGATGCACGAACTGAGAGCTTCTTACGTCCACATTTCCAAACAAAGCAACTTCGCCTTCTCCGTTTGGCGTTTGGACATATAACCGCGGATTGCCTTTGGTGCTGATTTCTAAATTGATCATATCTTCAGAAATGACTTCATATCTGCCAAAAGGCTTACAAGCACCGTAATTCCCAAAAACAGTACCTGCGACAGCGGGGGAAGTCGTGTCTAATTTCAGCCAAGCTTCAAATGTCTTCGGCATTTCTTCCGCCACGCTTTCCGTTACGTAGAGCTCACTATCGTTCCAAGTGATATTTTCCGCCGATTGCTCATTTGCAGAAACAGGACTTGTAATGCCAACCGTTGCCATAGACAAACAACTAAGCGCAACCGCTCCTAAAAATAACGTCGTTATCTTTTTCATAATTTCTCTCCTTATCGCTTATTCGTCTTTTTTCTTGGTTTGCCATACGATAAGCGTAGCACAGCCACCTAAACATACCATCAAGACTATGATACCCACGATCAACGCCGTCGTATTTACTTTCGCGGGTTCTTCCGTTACTTCGGGGATCCACTTTACGTATATATCCGTATCTTCCGAAATAACCGAAGTACCGTCGTAAGCTTGCGTATATTCGGAATCCAAATATAAACCGCCAAACGTGTAACCTGCAGGCATTGCGGGAATCTCCGTCTCCGCTATGCTTTCGCCACCTGCTTTTTTCAACGTAACGCTTTCCCCTTCGCCGTAGTGTACGTTCACGGTATACACGTCAGCAACGGTATACGCAACCGTATAAGAGCAAACTTCTCCGCTTGCAAGCGTTATCGTGTATACAAGCTCGTAATCCCCTGCTTTATCAAACGTATATTCGTTGTCCGTAATTTCTACAGCTTCGCCGTTTAACGACATTGCTACCACATAACTTGCCCCGTCAGGCATTTTGGGCGCGGGAAGTTCTTGCATCATCGAGGAACGGTCCATTTCTACATTTTCAGGCAATGCGTGTTCCACGAATTTTGCGTATAAAGTAAGATTGCCTGCTCTGCCCTGCGTGTCTGTTACTTTCGTAAGACAGCTTTCTTCTTCATACCAACCAAGGAAGAAATACCCTTCTTTGGTTGCGTCAGCAAAAGTTAATTTTTCGTTTACCGTATACGTTTGTGCATTCGTATGCGCACCGCCCGAAGTTTGATAAGTAATCGTGTATTTTGTCCATTCATATACCGCTTTGAACTTATGCGCGCCTGTGGGAATGAAATTCGTCGTATTTCCATCATAATCCACATAGTTCTCCCCGTCGAAGATTTGCCAACCGATAAAATCTTTATTCTCGATCGTAGGCGCAGAAAGGGTTATGGGATCGTCTCCTGCTTTATAATCAATCGTCGAAATGTTATCGCCTGCTGTAATTGTAATGGTATAACCGTCCTTAAAATCCGCAAGCAACGTAATATCGCCCGTCTTTCCCGCCAACGAACTTATAATCGTCTTGTTGGAATCGGTGGAATCGTACCAACCCGCAAACACCTTGCCTTGCGGTATGGAGGCGGGGGCTTCCAACGCCCAAGTGCTTTCCGTCGTATATTTGGTGGGATTGTTGCAAGCAACGCCGTAGCTTACGGTATATTCGATCGGCGTAAGCTTGGCTTGTACTTCAAAAGCGTCCTCTGCGATTACGTTCCAAATACCTGTAAAGGCGAAATCGCGCTTTTTGCCGTTTCTCTCATATTCCCAACCGTTCATCTCATAGCCCGTAGGAATGTCTATCGTTTGTGCTGCTACGTCGCTGAAATCGTAAGTAGAGCCAAAATCTACGGTTTTTGTTGCAACCGTTTCACCGTCCACGGTAAACTCCACTTGCGTATCCGTATCTTTCTTTGCTACGTATCCCAAGCAATAATCCAAGGTCAATCCCACTTGCAACGTATCGCCTTCTGCCACTTGGTAACCGTCGGTAGCAAACATTTCGTTATCAAAGGTAACGAGCGCAACTGTGCGACGGTTAAGCCCATAGCTCTCTTCTTGTTCTACGCGCACGGAAACACGATCAGCAACCTTGTCGTCGCCTTCATACACTTCGTCGATACCGTACGTAATGAAATATCTCGTACCTGTCTGAAAACCGTTGACAACTTGCGGTATGCGCCAATATTTATCCTTGGAACGCTCGTTCTTATTATAAATCGAAATATGATTACCAAGTTGCACCGTGCCGTCGCCAACTAATACGAGCCAATAACGGTTTAAGTTGTCAAATTTCTTATCCGCGCCGAAGAAACCGATCGAACCGATGGTTATTTGTGCCGTCTCCGCTTGAATTTCAAAAGCAAACGTCATATGATCGCCATAGCTAAAACCCGTATCATAAAAAGCTTTACCGCCACCGTACCACGAATCTTCCAACCCGTCTTTCACATAGGTGGAAAGATTCGAAGAAGCTTTCGCAAGCGCGGTAAAATCTATTACCCTACTGCGCGTTTTATAAAATCTCTTTAAATCCAAATTGTACGTCGAAGTCTTTCCGCCAACCGCACGCACGGAAAGCGGAAGATAACCAACGCTTTGATAGCCCGTCAAAAGGCTTTCGACGCTTACCTTTTGCACGCTTGTTCTTTGCCAAGCGCCGTTTCCAGCGCGCCATTCATAGCTATTTGCACCCTTTACGCTATTCCAATTAAAGGTCGCATCGGCATTGTCGTAATATAACCCCGACGGGGCTTCGATTCCGCTATATTCGGGTTTACCGGAGAAAACGTAAACATGCTTTTGACGCTTAATCGTCTTTCCCGCGTCTACGTATCCGCGCACGTTGATCAGAATCGCATCGCGATCCGTGCGCATTGTATTTACGCTACTAGTTAATTTCGTATCTTCCGTGTACGTTAGACCTTTTTCCGTAATCGTATTGTTATCCACGAATTGTTCAAAACCGCCCACTTCTACAAGCTCGTCCGTGTTTGCATCATATTCGCTGCGCGTGTAATATACCGTCTCACCGATAATATTTCCATTCAAATCATAAGTATCGAACACACCCATAGAAAGATAGTAGGGTTTGCCGTACGTAAGCGCGGTGTTATAATCAGTTTCCGCCGAAAATTTATAAGCAACCTGTGTATCATAATTCGTAACGCTTGTTCCTTTTAAGGACAAAGTTACTTCGCCCGTTGCGCGCTGATTGATACGGTAGTTGGCATCGAGCGCACCTTTATCTCCCGTTTGTTTAGAAACGAACATACCAACGAAAAACCCCTCGTTTCCCGCAATCGTTTCGTCCGCTCTAAACCCCATCGTCAAAAGGTCGTTTTTATACATCGCCGACGGTATCCAATAGTCATATTTCTCCCCGTCCAAGCCTGCGATATCCGTAAGTTTGGTAGGCGTCGCCAAAGCAGCTTTTACGTCCGCGATATCGTGCGAAGCATACGCTTGATCCACGTAGCGTTCAAACCCATATTCGTATACCGTCGCCGTTGCGCTGTCTACCCCCGTGGGCGTTATGTTGAATGTAATGCTTGCCGAGCTTGCCGAAGTGACTTTCGCCGCGTTTGCCGCTTTCATAATGGCAACCCCGACGTTCGCTTGGTTTTCTTCCGCGGTGAACGTTTCGGACGTTTCACTTCCGATCGTATAAGTTATGCTATACCCCGTTGCACCCGCAACTTCGTCCCAAACAAAATTACCGAGTGCGTCCACGTTCGCTTGTGCATTGCTCGCACTTGCCACATCGCGATTCAAACCGTTAAGCGATGAAACACCGATCACCCCCAAAGATACGGCAAGCGCAGAAATAAGACAAAGCGCAATTTTCCTGTTCTTTCTTCTCATACAAAATCTCCTTTCAGTCTATTTTTTCATTTACTATTTCACTTATCGTCAGCGGGGAATTGATACTTACTTTATAATCTTCCTCACCCGTAAGCTCATAGCATTTTTTAAATTTTTCCATAAACTTTGGTTTGTCTGCCTTTTTAAAGAGAAAATCGTAGTTTTTCCACTTGGCATAACAAACCATAAGGTCTATATAGGCAAGATTTTTCAAATATAACGCTTTCGTCTCTTCGTCGTAGTCTGACAAACGCGAAACGTACCATTGCGCGCCTTCCACAAGCCGTTCACATTCAGTGATAAAGCTCACGTTCCAGGTATCCGCACTCACCATCCAAGGCGATGCGTTAGAGAATATTTGCGCGGGCTTTTTATATCCGTCCTGCACGCTTACGTTTTCAAAATGCGCGCGGATATAGCCCACGAGCCTGTCTATCATATATCCCGCTTTATCCCCGAACATAAGCGCGTTGAATTCGCTTATTAGCGCGTCGATATCTTCGTTAATATTCCAATAGAGCTTGGAAAACAAATACGTATGTAACAGGGTTTGATAATGCGATTTTCCCGTTGCGCCGTTCGTCATCACGCCGTTTGCACCCAGCTCCTTATATAAATGCAAATTCTCTGCGATCGTTTCGGTGTTGGGATACCACATAGGAATATCGGAAAAATTTACGTCGTAGTCAAACATAAATATCCGTTTGCACAGTTTCGACCAACCCAAAACGGCGCTTGCGTAGATAAAATTAAAATCGTTGATATCGTTCATTCGCAAGCTTTCGTTGTAGCTCGCTTCGTAAGGGGCGACCATAACAATCACGTCGTCGCGCGGAATAGAAGCTTTGTGGAAAGGTACAATCTCTCCGTCCACCACTTTCGTAGGCGCATAATACGTTTCTAAATACGCATATACCACGAAATACAATTCACGCGTATCGCCACGCTCTGCCATCCATTTTTTTATTTCTTTCGCCACCGCGTTAACGAATACGATTTGATGTCCGCCGTGCCCGCCGAATATCTTGCGCTGACGAACACACTTTTCACAATCGGAGATGTTATGATTGTCGTTTTGCCCCATGGCAAGATAGCGGATATTCGGCTTTTTCAGCAAAATAAGCTTGATTTGTTCAATCAGTTCCTTAATAAGCGTTCCGTCTTGTTCGTCAATCGTCCCGTCGTCGTTCAACCCGCTTGACCAAGCAGGTTGCCAATGCACCTTTCCCGACGGCAGCGTTTTTGGCTCGGAAAACCATTCGGGGTGTTGCTCGCCATACTTTTCATAGGGTACAAGTATTTTATAGGTGTGCATATCGTCCGACCAGTCGCGCAAAAACGTACCGCCGTATTTTTCGTCGCCGTCGGCATCTATCGCTTGGGGTGATACCATACGCATTTTTGCTGCCCACGCGGGATCGTGCATCGTTTTCACGTGGTGCGAACGAAGTTCAAATGCGGGGATTTCAATAATATCCAACTCGCAAAGGGGTAACTTTTCCGTTTTCGGCACGTATTCGTATTCAGGCGTTACAAACCGAACGCAAAGAAATTTTTCCAAGAAATCGTATGCGCCGTATAACGTTCCCCGATCCCGCTCGCCTTTTATCAGCAACGTTTCGCCTTGTGTTTTCAGACGAAAACCGTCTAAATTCAAATTTTGTGTATCCAAAGACCTCGCAAGTTCCGTTTCGCCAACGGAAATATACTTCCCGCCAAGCTTAACACTCTCGTTTTCCGTTTCAACCGCAAGCCTTGCCCCCGTTGCCTTTTGGATATAGTTTTGCAATTCTTCCGCCGCAAACTTTTCACATTCGTTTGCGCACGGAGAAATCACGATTGTATAATCGCTCTTTCCGTTTTTTACAATCTCGGAAATTTGCTTTCCACAGCCCTTTTTTGCGTACGGCAAAAGTGGCGTGGGCTTAAAATGATCCACTGCTAATTTGTACATATACTTTTCCTATCTGATTTTAACGCGGAGCGTCGGCAAGGCGCGCGTCAGGAATTCGCGCCTTGCCCAGTTCCTCGTGTTTTGGGTTTTAGCCCTCGTTCGTTTCGTTTCCGTCGCTAAACGACTCCGTTTTAAACATCGCGTCACCCCAAACAGGCGGAAGTTCGCTGTTGCCACCGCCGGGCGAAGTCGTAATGATATCTTCCACTCGATACGTTCTTATTTGAAACTTGGGAGAAATATAAATATTCTTTTTCATTTTCATTTTCCTCCTTATGCCTTATAATACGCGGTTGCCTTTTGCGAATAGTTATAAAGCGCTTTGACAACGTTCACAAGATTTGTGTTGTTCGTATCCATGTACGTTCCGTAGGTAAGCGCACTGCAAGTAAACGTTGCATCGCCGTTGATCGTGAATACTACGTCGCTGTCAAGCTCGAAGGCGTTTACTTCCACGTCTACGTAATAGTAGGTCGTACTTCCGCTTTCCATCGTTTCCACGCTAACCTCTCTTGCATTTCCGCCCACCGTTGCCGTAACCGTGGGAACTTCCGTTGCTTGCAAGTATAAGCGAACGATCGTTCTCGATTCGGTAAAGAGCGAGAAGCCAACGTTTTCGATCGTGTTGTCCGTACCGCTCACCGCATACTTTTTCGTGAACACGTCTCCAACCGCTTCGATACGAGCGCTGTCGGCAATGCTTGCGTTTTCCACGCCAAAATATACCGCCGTTGCTTCGCAATAGTCTTCGATAGCCGTAACGAGCTCGTATACTTCTTTGGTATAGGTCGGATCGCTTTCTTCATAAGCCTTTTGTACTTTGTTAATATAATCGCGCACCGTGAACTCGTAGGCTACGCCACCTGCTTTGTTGCCAACGTAAAGCTCCAACGAAACCGTTTCGTCGATTTCTTTTGCAGGTACGTATTGCGTAAATTTATACAATCCCGCTTTCCAGCCTTCCGTTTGCACTTGAGGCAAATACGTCGTTTTGTCCACAGGCGTATCGCCACTATATACGGTTCTCATTTGAAGCTTTGCAAGCGTGCTTCTGTTGGGCGCGGCAATATTCACATACGCGTTTGCGCCGATTGTGCCTTCGCTTAAATCAATGTTCGTTGCAGAGTTATCAAGGTCATACACAATCGACGAACCAAAACCAGGGTTTTTGCTCAACGTATAATATCCACCTGTTTTATCCACGTAATGCGCTTGCCCTTCACCGCATTGCGTATTTTCAAAGTTGGTTGCCACTATCGTCTTGAAGTCTCCAACGCCGTCTTGTACTGCAACGCGCAAGGTTACGTATTCACCCACCACGTCGTTGCCTTCGTAGATATCGTCCACGCCAAAGGTTACGAAATACTTCGTACCTGCTTCCAAAACGTCAAACGAAGCTACTGTTTTGGACAAATCACGATCGTCAATATCCAAAAAGTAGTCGCCACCCCACGTTCTTTGGCTATCCATGCCGACCGTGAGCAATCCGTCTTTCCAGAAATTCACCGCATAACAACCGTTTGTAGATGCATTTGACGAGCTATGCTTTGCAAATAAAGCTAAAAACGCGTTTTTTGTTCCGTCCGCAGTGAAAGAGAACGCCATATAATTATCCGTTTTCCAATTAGCCTCCGGAGCAGTAATACCACCGATATAAGTAGTATTAATCGTAGCACTTCTCACTTCCATTATCAGATCTTTGACAGTAGAACGACCGTTATAACCCATGCGCGCGTTGTAGTAAACTTCTTTGGTTTCCGTGCCGTCCACGATAGCGCGGACTTTTACGGGCATATAATCGGAATAAGCATCAAGCTCGTTTGCTACGCTTACGTAGTTGGTTTCCACCGCAGTCCAATCGCCGTCTCCGATAGCGTATTCATAGCTGTCCGCACCGTCTACCTTATTCCAGTTGATCGTCGCATCCGAGTTATCATAGTACACACCTGTAATCGGAGCTTGTTCAGCTCTTACACCCGAACGAAGCATATGTTTAACATAAGAATTTTGACCGATACCAAAAGAATTGCTACCAAGGGCAGTACTCGTATCCGATCCGCTGTAGGTCAACTCGCTCGTATATGTCTTGTCAATAAATTCCGAAATCGTTCCCAAATGTGTATACACACCACTCGCTGTGATATAGTTATAATCAAAATAGAACTGCTCACCAGCTTTTTCGCCATCTAAGCCGTATACGTCGAAAACGCCCGTAGTAATATATGCATTTACTCTTCTCACCCTGTTCGTGTTCGCATTCGTACTATCTGTAACCCCGAAATCAACTGGTGTTCCCGTTTGAGTATAGTAGTCAAACGTAAAATCCAATTCACTATCCGTCCAAGTTTTTAACACGCTTGCGCCGGCGTTCATTGTCAATTCGACCGACGCCTTTGTAGTTGACTGAAAGGTTGTAGTGGTAGGATTATGATATAAGTACAAAGTATAATTACCATGCTTATAATAGTTATTTTTAGTGTCCGCTCCAAAATATGAAAAAGCTCTAAAAAACATTTTACTTGCTGCTTTACCGTCATTATGATATCCTGTGCTATCCAAACTTAATGTCAGCAAATTATTTTTTTGCAATACACCTTCCCCCGCATATCCTTTTATATTTGTAGGTGCCGTATAACTAGCATCGTGCGCATCACCAAAGCTGTAACCATCACCAATCGACGCATCTTTCTCCGTAATATCATAGGTATCATAACCGTAGTCGATATATTGCGTGATATCCGTTGCAGGGGTGAGCGACACCGTTTCACCTGCCACGCCGTTTACGATAGG
>JAZOPU010000104.1:0-3692 GCA_045655705.1 Candidatus Scatosoma sp. | reverse complement strand
CGTCTTAGTTATCGTCGGCGCGTTGAATTGGGGCTTGTTCGGATTTTTCAACTTCAATCTCGTGTCCACGATTTTTGCAGGCGCGAGATCGGTTGGTTCGGTAATCACCTACACGCTGATTGCGCTTTCTGCGCTTTGGCTGATTCTTTCGCCATTCATCACGGACGGCGTACTTTGGCTCAAAAGCAGAAGAGCGGAGAGATAATCTCGTATAAAAAAGCGGTTTGGATTTTTCAATCCAAACCGCTTTTTTGTAGCTGTTCGAGAAGTTTTAAAACGAGCGTTTGCGTATCAGGGGATAACGCACGAAAATGCTTTAATAGATATTCTTCTTCCTTTTTATAATTGCCAGTCATACGCATAAATTGATAATCGTCTGAATTTCCGATAAGATAATCCACGGACACGCCGAAAAATTTGGAGAGCACGATAAGCTGTTCAATCGACGGTTGTGTACGCCCGTTTTCCCAATTATTATATGTGCCTTGGCTGATATATAGCGATTTCGCCACTGCTCGTTGCGATAAATTTTTTTCCGTCCTTAATTCAAGTAACCTGTTCATATTTTTCCCTCTTATCCCTATTTTATCAAAAAACTTGTTCAAAAGTCTTGACAAGACCAAGTTATTTAATCTATAATATATGCAATGATTAAGAAATCTAATCATTGCATATATTTATTTTTTACAAAGGAGAACGATTGTGTTGGAAGTGTTTATTAAGGTGTACTATATAATATTAAACATTGCGACTTGTTTTGTTTTATATTATGCATTTTTAGGTATTGTGGGGCTATTTTTTCGAAAGCAAAGATATCCTATTTGTCAGGACGAATTAAAATTTTGCATATTCGTGCCTTGCCATAATGAAGAAACGGTTATACAGGCGACGGTAAAGAATTTAGCGCAAATCAAATATAATCCAAAATTGTTTGATATTTATTTTATTGCAGATAATTGTAGCGACAAAACGGCGGAACGGGTGCGAGAAGTTATTCGTGCGCAAAAGCTAATGAATTTTTATGTTTTAGAGCGGACGGAAAGTGACCCCAAGCGAAAAGGAAAACCGCACGCAATGAATTGGGGGATGGAATTATTAGAATCCGAAAATCGGTTTTATGATAAATACGATATGTTTATGATTTTTGACGCGGATAATTTTGTGGACGCGGATATTCTAATACACGTAAACAGTCAGTATTTAAGTATCAAAGAGAAAAAACGCCCTGTAATGATACAATGTTATTTAGACAGTAAAAATAAAAATAATATGATAGCGCGGGGATATTATGTTGCGTATCGTTTTACCAACGGTTTTTTCCAATTACCAAGATACAAATTAGGGCTTGTTCCAGGGATAGGTGGAACGGGTTTTGCGACAACGACTAAATTTTTAAAAGAGATAGGCGGTTATCATTGTAGTTCGCTTGTTGAAGATTTAGAATTTCAAACGATTGCAACATTAAAAGGGAAACGGATTGCCTACAATCATAATGTGCGTATTTACGACGAAAAACCCACAGGGATAAAACAATCAGCCGTGCAAAAAACGCGGTGGGCGCAAGGACATTGGTTTGTCTTTTTCAAATACGGTTGGCGAATGTTCCTGCATATGATAAATCCCAGAGAAATCAAATTATTTTTTAAACGTTTGGATAACTTGGTATATTTATCGTCGATGCTTTTTATGACGGTGTCATTATTTACGGTTCTTTTTTCGGTGGCGTTTTGGATTTTAGGCGTTAACCCCTTGGGAACGTATATTGTTTCAATGAGCCTATTTATATTTTCGTTATTGCTTTTTCCCTTGTCGTCATTATTAGATGGAAACAAAAAAGAAAAAAAGAGAGTATTAATAGATTTTATTCCCAATATTATAGCAACGTTTATCCATTCCGCAATTTATTGCTACGCGGATATAGTAGGATTATTACATTGCGGAAATCAAAAGGTTTGGAAAAAAACGGCGCATAGGGTTACAACAATGGAAACGAACGACGCGCAACTTTTGCAAGAGATAGCAACGACAAAGGAAGAACAAAATGAAAAAGATTAAAGTTATGTTAGTATTCGGAACACGTCCCGAAGCGATCAAAATGGCACCGCTCGTGTTAGAGTTAAAAAGGCGGGAAGAGTTTGAAACGGTTGTGTGCGTAACGGCGCAACATAGACAAATGTTAGATCAGGTTTTGGAAATTTTTAATATTACGCCCGATTATGATTTGAATATAATGAAAGATAAACAAACGCTTGCTATGATTACGAGTAGTGCAATGTTAGGAGTAGAAAAAGTAATCAAAGAAGTCAATCCGCATATCGTTCTTGTTCACGGCGATACGACGACGAGCTTTGCAAGCGGTTTGGCAGCGTTTTATAACCATATCCCGATAGGGCACGTAGAAGCGGGATTGCGCACCTATGATTTGCAATCGCCTTTTCCCGAAGAAGCAAACCGCGTTTTTGTAGACGATATTGCGGATATGTATTTTGCGCCAACTATAACAAGCCGAAACAATTTATTGTTAGAAAATAAAAAAGCACAAGATATTTTCATAACGGGTAATACGGCAATTGACGCATTGCAATATACCGTGAAAGCAAAATATAACAACGAGATTTTGGAGTGGTCATCGGGCAGTCGGTTAATTTTACTAACGGCGCACCGCAGGGAAAATTTGGGTGAAAAAATGCGTGCGTTTTTTCAGGCAATCAAGCGTATCCTTGCGGATTATCAAGATGTTAAAATCGTATATCCCGTGCATTTAAATCCAGTCGTACAAGCAATGGCAAAAGAAATGTTTGGCGATGAAAATAGGGTGCGGCTAATTGCACCGTTAAACGTACTGGATTTTCATAACCTAATGGCAAAAAGCTATATGATTTTAACGGATAGCGGTGGCGTACAAGAAGAAGCACCCAGCCTTGGTAAACCTGTATTGGTTTTGCGTGATACAACGGAACGCCCCGAAGGGGTTGAAGCGGGTACGTTGAAAGTAGTTGGTACAAATGAAAACGACGTATATCAAGCAATCAAAGAATTGCTAACCGACGGCGTGTTATACGATGCTATGAGCACGGCTAAAAACCCTTACGGCGACGGAAAAGCAAGTAAAAAGATTGCTGATGCGATATTGGAGTTTTTTAAAAGCGAATAACAAAAGCCCTTGAAAGCGGTTGCTTTCAAGGGCAAATTTTTTAAATTACTTCGTATGTTCGGGGTCGGTTAAAACGGGGGAGTTTTTGGCAAACCGTTTCACCGATTCCACCGCGCTTTCACAGCGACGTTTGGTTTTGTAATGCTCGCCAAGACACAACAGCTGTCCGTTGCCGTTGAGCAGTTTATAAATGTAATCGCCTTTTTTGGTGAGCGCGATGCGGAAATTATCCTTTTCGATATTCGTCTTGTGCGTTTGAATACCGTTGACCGCACCGATATAGGAAGTATATTCTTCGCTGGATAAAAGCTTTTCGCCGTTGTTGGCGTACAGCTCGAAATAGAACAAATCTTCTCCGTTTGCACCCTTACGGCCAACGATAATCCATTTCCCGTTTATATAATCGGCATATTCGGGCACGGTTTCGTTTTCGTCTTCTACAGGAATTTTAACAACCTTTTCCTGCACCTTATCGTCCACGACCGCCGTTTGCGCAAAACGCTTGGTAGATTCTATCGCGCTTTCGCAACGCGCTTGC
>JAZOPU010000103.1:0-1859 GCA_045655705.1 Candidatus Scatosoma sp. | reverse complement strand
GTATTGCTATTCGGGAAAGCCTACCGTATTGAACACGAAGTACGGTTTGTATTTATATATCTACAACCCGTCGCGTACGGAGTTTGAAGAAAAGACGAGCTGGGAAAACAATACCGTGAATATGGCGACGTCGTACAATGCAAGCGGTGCGCCTGATCGATATGATAAGCTCCGTTTGAAAAACTGCGGGCACACCACGGGCGAATACGACAAGCTTTTTTATAAGTTTCGGATTATCGGCTTGGAAGACGTCGTGAAGAACGTGCAAGCAATGGACGAGCAGTACGGCTACCGTAGATATGATATTTCCAAAATTGAGTTGAGAGTGAAAGGGAATACGACAGGGGCGCACCCGTACACGATCGCGCGCACATATACGTATAAAGGATATGCGGAAGGTTGCGGATCGGAAGAAGCGAGCACGCTTGTTTGCGAGCAATCGGAAATGGACGTGCTGCAATTAAAACCGTATGCTACGAGCTACCGCCCCGAAGGGAACAACGGAACGAACGAATATACGCAGGACAGCCTGCACAGCGTTTGGTTTTCCGTGCCGAACGAGTACATAGAAAAGTACGGGGAAATGTATGCCGTGCACGCAATGTGGCGCGAAGCGGTGTTGAAGCCTGCCTTGGTAACGGGCAATCAGGAAGCGTATAATGCGATTGAGGAGTATTTAGGTGTAGAGCTTGGCGGTCATAATGAAAATTTGAATTATGCATACCTTGGGGATTATAATGGGAGTTCGTCGCCTGGTATGGGCGGTGCGACTTTCCACACTTATAGTTACAGTTATAATCTTTTTGAAGCATATAGTGGGGGTACTCCACTTTACCGTGGGGTTGGCGAAGAGATCGATCCATTATATTTAATGTTTTATTCAGGGAAGGAAGAAGATAGCGCGGATAATTATGTCGTTTCGTCTGCGGATTTAAAGAAGGCTATGAAAGACGCAACCGATATGTTTGGCGGGGCTACGATTACCACGAAAGAGGGTGCATATAGTAGTGTGTTGTTCGATGAGGTCAAGGATTGGACTAAAATGAATATTACGCGTGACGATACTGCACAATTATTGTCTAAAACGCCCGTAGATAAATCGTTTTGGGATAAGCTGTTTAATCGTGATACGCAATATGAACCAGGGGCAATCGAAAAGGAAAACATATCGGCTATACACGAAGTTACCGCTACCGATTTAACGGGGAATAAGAAAGTCGTTGCTGATAGGTTGTACGTTTCACAAAGCGATTACGACGAGCTGATGGACGCGTATGCCCAAGCTCAAAATGCTGACGAAACACTGTATTTATTCCGTTTTGCAAAAAGTGAATATATGTCGCAAGAAGCTTCTTTGCTTGAAGAAAAAAAGCTGATAACAGAATACTGGGCAGAAGTTGACTCGAACGCTTACTTTTTTTCGAATAGTGTTTATTTGGATTTTGAGTTTATCGACGTAACGTTCAAAAAAGGCGAAGTAAAAACGGTTATTCCCGTAGTAATGTCGCCGATTGATATCTTTTCTGAAAGCACACCCCCGATCGATACGACGGAAGACGATCCGTCTTGGTGGAAAGACTTCTTCGCTGGCATTGGCGGTGGTAGCGGTGGTAGCCAAAACGGCGGGGAAACGCCTTGGGAGAAGGTCAAAAAGATCTTGACCTACGTAATGGCAGGCGCGGTCATTGTTATTGTCGTTGTGCTTGTGATTGTGCTTATTGCGAAGATCCGAAACGGTCATATCCGAAGCGAAACGTACAAGAATACAAGACCACGAAAAAGGAAAAGGAAATAATAGAAATTGTTTAGAGCTTTAAGAAACTTCATCAAAGAAAACGCAAAACTGTTACTGCGCTGTG
>JAZOPU010000102.1:0-15248 GCA_045655705.1 Candidatus Scatosoma sp. | reverse complement strand
TTTCAACTAATAACTATAAAGTGAAGATATACTGATGGTAAAATACTGTATAAAAAGAATTTTGCTCTCGCTTTTGATACTCTTTGGGGTATCGGTGATTCTCTACACGCTGGTGCGTATGATGCCCACCAGCTTCGTAGATAATCAGCTTGCGGGCTCGATGTCGAACATTGCCGACTTCGACGCAAGAAAAGCGGAGTTATACGCCTATTACGGCTTAGAAGAACACCCCACCTTTATGGGTATTGTCAAAGGGTATTTGGGTTGGCTTAGTAAGTTCGTAACGGGGGATTTCGGCGTGTCGTTTAAATACGGCAGGCCCGTGGAAGAGGTTATTTTCGAAAATATGGGAATTTCCTTCACCATTTCCTTTATTTCCCTGATTTTACAACTGATTATTGCCGTGCCTTTGGGTATCAAATGCGCGTGCAATCAATACGGCAAACTCGACTACACGGCAACGGTTCTCACCATGATCGGCATTTCCTTCCCGACCTTCTTTTTCGGGAGCTTGGTTATCAAGGTGTTTGCCTTAGAGCTTGGCTGGTTTCCCGTCAACGGTATTCAATCGAGCTTACCCGTAGACGCAACGGGCTGGGAGATTTTTATCGACCAAGTATGGCATTTAATTTTGCCTATGTTCGTGCTCGTGCTGCTTAGTATCGGTTCTATGATGCGTTACACAAGAACGAACACGCTGGAAGTTTTGAACGCGGACTATATCCGCACGGCGCGTGCAAAGGGGCTTTCGGAAAATACCGTCGTGTATAAACACGTGTTTAGAAACACGCTCATACCGCTCGTAACCACGCTTGCAGGGATTCTTCCTGGGCTGTTTGGGGGATCAATGATCACCGAAACGGTGTTCGGGATTCCGGGTATTGGTAAAACGGCTTACGACGCGCTTTCGGCGGGCGATATTCCCTTTATTATGGGATATAATATGTTCATTGCCATTTTGACGGTGATCGGTGTTTTGCTCACGGATATTATGTACGCGGTGGTCGATCCGCGCGTGAAACTTGGAAAATAAGGAGGCAGGGTTATGGAAAACGAAAACGAAGTTTTAAACGAAGAAGCTGTCTCCAAGGAAGATTTGCACGGAGAGAATTTAACGGACAGAGTGCGCGTGCTCTCGCCTGGAATGATGGTTGCAAAGCGGTTTTTCCGTTCTAAACTGTCTATGCTCGGGCTTATCACGCTTATCCTGTTGTTCTTGTTCTCGTTTGTAGGGCCTTTGATTTCGCCTTGGGGGGAAATGGAACAGGATACCAACCCCGCGGCGATTAAAGAAGTGGTCGTGTATACGCCCATTGAATACGAAGACGAAAACGGGCAAAAGGTTATTGCCTACAACGTGTCCGTTTCCAAAGGCAGCGTAAACGCAAAAGGCGATCCGTCGTGGTCGCATTGGCTTGGCACGGACGAAAACGGCTGGGATATTTTCACCCGTTTGATGTACGGCGGAAGAATTTCGCTTACGATCGGGTTCGTTGTCGTCTTATTAGAAACGATTATCGGCGTTATTCTCGGCGGGCTTGCGGGGTATTTCGGCGGTTGGGTGGACCAGCTGATTATGCGTATCGTGGATATACTAAGCTGTATTCCAACGCTTCCCATTATGCTTATTCTTTCCGCGACGTTCACGTCTATGGGGATTACGGATATTAGAAGATTATATTATATGATGGTGGTGCTCACGCTTATGGGCTGGGCTGGTACGGCGCGGCTTGTGCGCGGACAAATTCTTTCGCTCCGCGAACAGGAGTTTATGCTTGCCGCCAAAGCTTCGGGGCTTTCGACGTTTAGAAAGATATTCAAGCATCTTATTCCCAACGTATTGCCACAGCTTATCGTTTCCATGACGTTGGGGCTTGGCAGTATCATTTTGACGGAAGCAACGCTTGGCTATCTTGGCTTGGGCGCACCGCTCGGCACGGCAACGTGGGGGTCTATGATCAATTACGTTACGCTTGCAGACGGCGATTATCTTGCTAACTATCTTAATTTCTGGGTACCGCCCGGAATTTGTATCACGCTTGCGATCTTGGCGTTTAACTTTGTCGGTGACGGTCTGCGCGACGCGTTCGATCCGAAAATGAAGAGGTGATAAAATGGCAGAAGAAAAGAAGAAATCCCATTATATCACGGCAAAAGAATCCCGCAAAATTGCCAAGGAAAATATAAAAATTACGCGTGAATTTGAAAAACGCAAGAAAAGAAAACCCGTAGAAACCGAATACGTTACAAAAATGAAAAACCCCGAAAATATCGTGGAGTTTGAAGATTTACATACGTATTTCTACACGGACACAGGTGTTGTTAAAGCTGTCAACGGCGTTACCTTTTCCATTCCCGCTGGCTCGACGGTAGGCGTTGTGGGCGAATCGGGTTGCGGAAAGAGCGTAACTTCTTTGTCGCTTATGCAACTCGTACAAGGTCCAAGCGGACAAATCGTGGACGGCAGTATCCGTTTTAGAACGAACGCGTTCCGTCGCGACGAAAAGGGCAAGAAAATTCCCGTATACGAAATGGAAATTGTAGACGGCGAAGAAGTTATTAAAAAAGACGAAAAAGGCAAGCCTGTGCACAAAAAGAACGAGCTGGGCGGAAACCTTTATGACATGGAAGAAAAGGTGTACGATATCGCGAAAATGCCGATAGAAGCCATGCGTTCCATTCGCGGAAGAGAAATTTCGATGATCTTCCAAGAACCAATGACGTCGCTCAATCCCGTGTTCACGATCGGAAACCAGCTTGACGAAGTGGCGTTTTTGCATATTGAAGGCATTTCCAAAGCGGACGCGAAAGCGCGTAGCATTGAAATGCTCAATCTCGTTGGGATTGCCGATCCCGAAGGAGTATACCAAAAATTCCCGCACGAGCTTTCGGGGGGTATGCGTCAACGCGTTATGATCGCTATGGCGCTCCTTTGCAATCCGCGCCTGATTATCGCCGACGAGCCTACGACGGCACTCGACGTTACCATTCAAGCACAAATTCTCGATTTACTCCGTGAAATTAAAGCGAAAATCAACGGCTCGATTATGCTCATCACCCACGATTTGGGCGTGGTGGCGGAAATGGCGGATTTCGTCGTGGTTATGTACGCGGGGAAAATTATTGAAATGGGTACGGCGGAAGATATTTTCGATAGACCGTTGCACCCGTACACGATCGGACTTCAAAAGAGTAAACCCACAGTGGACGGAGAAGTGGACGAGCTGTATTGTATCCCAGGGTTTGTTCCCAACCCCGTGGATATGCCCAACTATTGCTATTTTAGAGATCGTTGCGATCGTTGCAAGAAAGAGTGCGCAGGCGAATATCCGCACCTTGTGAAAGTATCGCCCACGCATAGCGTTTCCTGTTATTTATATAAAGAGGGGGAACACGAAAATGTCTGAAATGCAAAAAACACCGCTCTTGGAAGTGAAAAACTTAAAAAAATATTTCGTCGTGGATACGACCTTCTTAGGTAAGCCCAAAGCGTATTTGAAAGCGGTGGACGACGTTTCGTTCACGCTCGAAAAAGGCAAAACGCTGGGTATCGTTGGGGAATCGGGTTGCGGTAAAACGACGATGGGCAGAACGATTTTGCGCCTTTACGACGTTACGGGCGGGGAAGTTTGGTTTAACGGTCAAGAAGTTTCTCGCCTTTCCAACCGCGAGTTTGATAAATTGCGCCCGAATATGCAAATGATTTTCCAAGACCCGTACGCAAGCCTTTCACCCCGTTTAACGGTTGGGGAAATTATCGGCGAAGCGGCGCTTCAACACGGCTTGGTGGATAAGGCGAATTATAGGGATTACGTTTTAGACGTAATGAAAACGTGCGGACTGCAACCGCATTATTTTGAAAGATACCCGCACGAATTTTCGGGCGGTCAAAGACAACGTATTTGTATTGCGCGCGCGCTTGCGCTCAAACCCGAACTCGTTATTTGCGACGAGCCTGTTTCCGCGCTCGACGTTTCCATTCAAGCGCAAATTATCAATATGCTCAAAGACTTGCAAAAAAAGCTTGGGCTTACGTACGTGTTTATCTCTCACGACTTGTCGGTGGTAAAACACATTTCCGACGAAGTGGGGGTTATGTATCTTGGCAGTATGGTGGAATACGGTTCAAAGGATCGTATTTTCAACAATACGTTGCACCCGTATACGAAAGCGTTGTTCTCTGCCGTGCCCGTACCCAACCCGCACGTGAAGATGAACCGCGTGATTTTGAAAGGGGATATCCCTTCGCCTGTCAATCCGCCCAAGGGCTGTAAATTCCATACCCGTTGCGATAAGTGCATGAAAGTATGCGAGCATATTCCGCCCGCGTATAAGGAAGTGGAAAAAGGGCATTTCTGCGCTTGCCACTTATACGATACGCCCGAAGAACTAGCAACGTTTGAAGCGGAAATGGCGCAAGAAGAAAGCGTATGACAAGAGAAGAAAAAAAGGCGTTGCGTGAAAAAAAGCGCGAAGAAAAACGCCGAAAAAAAGCGGAGCTGGACACGCAAACGACGGTCGCGGATATGAACGTGGAGGGGTTTTCTTGGTATAATCCCCGCAAAAAGAAAAACGCAAACGGACAAAGCGTAAAGCTCACGCGAAAAGAATATTGGGCAATGGTACGCGGTGCATTTTTGGCAATGCTCCCGATGCTCCTTTGCATACTTGCAGGTATGCTCCTTATGTTCCTGCTTGCTTATATGTGGTTGAAATGATAAAAAGCGTAGCTGAAAAGCTACGCTTTTTAAATTAAACGTTAGTTTTCCCGCTTTGCGAGCACTTTTCCCGTCGTTGCGCTCATTAAAAATGCCGTCGTTTTGCCGTTCCTGTCCGTGACGCCGATATAATAATAGGGATTGTCTTCGTAGATCAAGCGCACGTGCAATTCGCCCGCAAAACCGTATTCGTCTGTGAGTGAAGTGAATAACTCGTTCTCCTTTTCAACGAGCGTTTTGAGCGCCGTTTCGGGGGATAAGGTCGTTTCCGTCAATACCGATTTTGCGATAAGCTCCGTTTGCTCACTCCCGCTGCTAAGCAAAAATTTTATTTCCGTTTGCGTGCGGATATCCAGCGTACAGGAAAAATAATATTCGCCCTTCACGTTGTCATACGACATTTCACCGCCCTGCTGTTCTCCGTCCACTTCAAAGGAAATAGAGTACGTTTTTGCGCCCGTGGGCGCGGTGAGATGCAGTTCGGTGAGCGTGTTCGTTTCTCGTTTTACCCCGTCCGCGCTATACGGCGTTTCTTTTTCAAGCGCAAAAACACGCAGGGAAAAGTTTTCCGTTTGCGCTAAAAAGATATTGCTCCGAAGCTCGGAAACGTAGTTTAGATAATCGACTTGTTTATTACAGCCAGAAAAGCAAAAAAACAAAACCACGGCAAAGAGTGCTAAAATGCAGTTGAGAGCTTTTTTCGGGTGTGAAAATCGTTTGGAATGTGTTAAATAAGCGTTCATACCCTATTATATTAAAAAAAGATTGCAAACATACCCGACAAATTTCTTTTATTGATATTATACAATGGCTTTGTCAGTTTTGACAGAGCCTATTTTTTTTGAGAAAAATTTGGACTTGTCTTAATTGACGAGTCCATTTTTATTTTATCAAGGAGGTGCCTATGAAGAAGGATAAGCGAAAAGACGGCGTTGTGAAGTTCTTGGGGGCGGATATCCCCGATGAGATTTACAACAAGGTAGGCGAAATCGCAAAACGCAAATCGGACGAGTTAAATGTCCGCTTCACGATGAGCGATGTAGTAAGAGCAGCACTTAAAGAATACGTAGAAAAAAATTAACAAGGAGGTAGCAAGGTATGAGATTGAAACAACTCCGAATCGCAAAGGGAAGGCAACAAAAAGAACTCGCCCAAAAGATAGGCACGGACGAGCCTATGATGAGCAAGTTCGAGAATTACAAATGTTTGCCGACCCCGCCGATGATGAACCTTCTCGTGAAAGAGTTGGGTTGTAGTGTCGATGACATCTACGAACCACACGAAGTCTATTATCAAAGCGGAAAGCCGACAGCGACGGGCAAGCCGAAGAAAACGCCTACGGTCTACAATTTGACGGTAAGACTTCCACGGGAAGCGAAGAGTTTCTTCAAGAAGGCTCTTAAAAAGTGTGGTTTCAAAGATATTACGGCGTGGATTGTTTGGTGTTATGAACGCCTTCAAACACAATACGGAAATATCGTAGAAGCCGAAAAGAAAGACTCCACTCCCGCCGCCAAGCAAAGTAGTGAAGTCTAAAAGTTCAAGGGTTAGGTATATACCCTTTTCAATAATATACCAAAAAAAATTATTATTGTCAAGGAGAAATTCAATATGAAAGAATTTTATTTAGAAAGAATCAATACGCTCGAAATTCAAATCGGGCTTGCAAGAGAAGGCTATCTTCAAAAGAAAGTTGAGTTAGGGAAGGCGTTGACTTCCGCAAAAGAGAGCGAAGTGGACGGTATCGTGAAAGAATTGGTTTCTATCAACAAGGCTTATAACGAACTCAAAAAGGATTTGGAAAGCAATCAAGAATCGCATCGCAAGGAAGTAGAGAAGGAGGGTAAAATCAATGGCTGACAAATTGAAGAAAGCGAGTAGGGCGCACACGAGATATTATACCACCGACGGAACGCTTGTTCCCGGTTCGACCACTATCACGGGGCTTCTCAATAAGCCCGCTCTTGTAAAATGGGCGAACAACCTTGGACTTCAAGGGATTGATTCGTCGAAATACGTAGATAAGGCTGCGAGAGTAGGAACGCTTATTCACGCACTCGTGGAAGCGCATATCACGAAAACCAAGCCCGATTTATCGGACTATACCCAACTCGAAATTGAGTTGGCGAACAATGGCTTCTATAAGTATCTCGATTGGGAGAAACAGCACGTAGTTGAACCTATCTTCAATGAGAAGGCGTTCGTTTCCGAAAAGCACAAATACGGCGGAACTCTTGACTTCTATTGCAAGGTGGACGGCAAATATACCTTGGTGGACTTCAAGAGCGGGAAGGGTATCTTCAACGAACACTTCCTTCAAACTTCTTCCTATTCCAACCTTCTCCGTGAAAACAAATACAAGGTTGACCAAATCTTGATTTTGAACATCGGAAGAAATGAAGATGAGCCGTTCCAAACGAAGGCTATCCTTCCCGCAACGGAAAAGAAATATTTCAATATGTTCAAGGCTCTCGTGAAGGTCTACTACATAAAGAAAGAATTGGAGTGGAAGTGATATGGAAAATCTTGAAATCTATGAAAAAGTTCGTGAAGTTCCCGACAAAGCCAAGAAGAAAATCGAAGGCGGACGATTGAAGGGAATGACCGACATCAATCCGATGTGGCGAATTAAAACGCTGACCGAACAATTCGGTGTATGCGGAATAGGTTGGAAGCCCGAAATCGTTAGGACTTGGCTTGAAAACGGTGTAAACAACGAAGTTGTTGCAAGTGTCGAAATCAAGTTGTACGTCAAGGTTGACGGCGTATGGAGCGACGGAATCCCCGGTATCGGCGGAAGCAAATTCGTATCGAAAGAATCAAGCGGGCTTTATACCGATGACGAGCATTACAAGAAAGCCTATACCGACGCTCTTTCCGTGGCTTGCAAGGCGTTAGGAATTGGCGCTGACGTGTATTGGGAAAAAGATAGTACGAAATACACTCCCCCGTCAACTGACCCCGCCCCTACGGGAAAGAAAACGCCTACGCAAAGAGAACCAAAAGGCAAAACCAAGTGGGCGACGGTAAATGAACTCATCAAAGACTCGTCGATTATTCTCTCCGATGTTACGGAATGGATAATTAAAAAATTCGGAAAGAGTATTAAAATCAACTCTTTAACCGATGAGCAGTTCGAGATTCTCATTACCGCCCTTAAAAAACAAATCAAGGCGGAAATAGATGATGAGTAGTAAGTTTATAGCGGAAAAATCCTACCGTATGATTAACGAAAACAACGACCTTGTTGTGTGTTATGTAGTCCACGGGGAGAACAAAAAAGCCGCCTTACTTGCTCTTGAAGAAACGCAAAACTCCGAGAAGAAGTTGCAGGTTGAAGTCAAAATCCACAAGTCTCAACGAAGCCTTGAACAAAATCGCCTTCTTTGGGCGTTGCTCGGAAAAATGGCGGTTGCACAATCGGGAAATAAGCGAAAGGTGTCAACGGAAGAGTGTTATTGCATAATGCTCGAAGAAGCAAACGTTTCCTACGATTATCTTCTCGCTTTACCCGAAGCCGAGCCGATGTTGCGAAAGACCTTCCGAGTGATTCGGAAGGTCGGGGAAAGGGAAGTCAACGGAAAAACCTTGAACCTTTATCAATACTTCATAGGCTCGTCCAAGTTCAATACGCAAGAGATGACGGAACTCATCGAAGCCACGCTCGATAAACTTGCCGAACTTGATATTGTAGACTCCGAAATCGAACTTGCAAGGAAGGAATATAGGCGATGAAATCAAAAAGGTCAAAGGCTACGGATATTAGCCCAAAAGTCAAAAAAGCCGTGTGGGAACGAGATAGGGGGCGTTGCGTAGTGTGCGGGTGTTGCTACAACGTAATGCCGAACGCTCACTTTATATCTCGTTCAAAAGGCGGGCTTGGTATTGAAGAAAATATCGTAACGCTTTGCACGGGCTTAACGGAAAATAAGTGCCACTACAAATACGACTTCGGCTCTCGTGAAGAACGAGAAGAAATCGGCGGGAGAATCGAAGCCTACTTAAAATCAAAATACCCGAATTGGGATAAAGAAAATTTAACTTATAGGAGATAAACCATTATGAAAAACAAAAAAAACCAAACCAAAGAAGCCAAGAAGAATACGAATTGGGTGGAAGAGAAGGAAGCCAAATTCGAGAATGTAAGAGAAGAGTTCAAGAACAACAAACACAAGAAGGGCTTCCGCCTTATCGTGAAAGACATCGAAACGGGAGATATTCTTATGAACGAAGCAATTAACGCCTTTGTCGGCGCGTGGGCGAAG
This sequence comes from Candidatus Scatosoma sp., assembly GCA_045655705.1. Lineage (GTDB taxonomy): Bacteria > Bacillota > Clostridia > Christensenellales > Borkfalkiaceae > Scatosoma. The sequence continues at coordinate 6,265 of JAZOPU010000102.1, read as the reverse complement.
AAAGTTCCCGACGGCGTTGTGGGGGCTGCTACGCTCATCTCGGCTTGCAATACTCAAACGCTTATCACGGCGATTGAAAACGCTGAAAAAGCGGTAGAGCAAGCGAAATCGCAAGTAATTGAAGGAACTTTGAAGAATCCCGAAGCCGCAAGCGAAATCTTAAAAGAGTTGTTTAAGGATATTTTTGGGGGCAAGTGATGAACAAAGTATTTTTTATCGGAAATCTTACGAGAGACCCCGAACTCACGGAGACACCGAGCGGAATCGCCGTTTGTCGGTTTTCCATAGCCGTCAACCGTGATTATACGGACTCCGAAGGGAATCGTCAAACCGACTTCTTTAATTGCACGGCTTGGCGTGGACTTGGGGAAACGATTGCTCGTTATTGCAAAAAAGGCAACAAAATCGAAGTGGAAGGAAGTATTCAACTTCGTTCGTATGAAGATAACGACGGTATAAAAAGGCAAGCGGTTGATATTATCGTGAAAGAAGTGGAGTTCTTAACGCCGAAGGCGAGAGAAGAAGATGACTACGAAGAACCGCAACCGCCCAAGAAAAAAAAAGAAGCCGACGTTGACTCCTATGGACGATGATTCGGATATACCGTTTTAATGGAGGGACCTATGGCAAAATCGGAATTAACGACGGAAGAAGTTCTCGCCGAAATCGAAGAACTTAAAAAAAGTCCGTATGTGAAACTTGCAAAGAAAACGGAGAATCAAGCGTTAAGGCAAAAACTCTATAACCTTCGCTCACTTGAAAAGAAGGGAAAGAAGATAGCCGAAGCCCTTGGAATTGAGGTGGAATAATGGCTGAAAGAAGAATGTTCGCAAAAACGATAATCGACAGCGACGCCTTCCTTGATATGCCACTCTCCACGCAAGCCTTGTATTTTCATCTTGCTATGAGAGCCGACGATGAAGGCTTCGTAAGCAACCCGAAGAAGATTCAAAAGATGATAGGTGCAAGCGATGATGATTGTAAACTCTTGATACTCAAAAGGTATATCTTGACCTTTGAAAGCGGAATCGTAGTTATCAAACATTGGAAGATACATAACTACATACAATCCGATAGGTTTAAGGAAACGACCTATCTCGAAGAGAAGGCTATGCTTCGCCTTGACGGAAAGAAAGCGTATACGGAATGTATACAAAATGGATACAACTCGGATACGCAGGTAAGTATAGGTAAGAATAGTTTAGAGATAGGAAAGGTAAGTGGAGAAGGGGGCGAACCCCTTCCCACCCCCAAGCGTTTTATTCCGCCAACCCTTGAAGAGATAACCGCTTATTGTCGGGAGAGAAAAAACAACGTCAATCCGCAAAAGTTTTTAGACCACTATACAACGGTGGGGTGGAAGCGTGGCAAAACACCTATTAAGGATTGGAAGGCTTGCGTTCGTTTATGGGAAAACGACGAGAAGGGCAAAAAGGGAACGGCTTCGGGAAAATACAATCGGGAGGACTAACGATGAAATTCGGCAAAACTCTTGATGAATTAAAAGAAGAAGTTGCTTCGGGTAAATACCGTTTGAAGGAAGATGAGTTCCTTGGCGATGACGGACTTCCCTATTGCAAGAAGTGTAAAACAAAACGCTTCTTTGTGGTAGAAGATAACTCCTTCGCTATGTTCGGCTCGTGCGAGTGCCAACAGCGAGAGCAAAGGGAACGAGAAGAGCAAGAGCAAAGGCGGAAGCGAGTTGAAGAGTTCAATAATCGTCAAATATTGTCTCTTATCGGAGAACGGTATAAAAATGTTCGGTTCAAGGACGCTCGAATTACCCCGCATAACAAAACCGCCTTTGAAAAGTGCGGAAACTATGCAAAGAATAGCAAGCGAGTATACGAACTCAATATCGGGTTGTATATCTACGGAGACAATTCTTCGGGTAAGACCTATTTGACGGCGTGTCTATGCAACGAATTGGTTTGGCTCGGTTGGAGATGTGTCTATACGAACCTTGCTTCGATTCTCAACGAGATTCGGGCTTCCTACGACGGAAACGGTATGGGAGAGTGCTTGCTTCTCCGTCAACTTCAAACCTTCGACTTTGTTTTTATAGATGACCTTGGGAAAGAGTTTATCGGGAGAGAGTTCAACTCCGCTACGGCGAAGTGGGCGGAAGGAAAACTCTTTGAGATACTCAACGCAAGATATAACGCTCGGAAGCCGACGATATTCTCGTCGAATTACTCCATAAGCAAACTTGCAAGCGTTCTCAATCTCGATAAGGCAATCGTCGAAAGGATAAACGAAATGGCAACGAGAGCGATAAAACTCGAAGGCGATGACTTCCGAACTGCTGTCCGGGAAGAGAAAAGTAATATTGCGAAATCTCTTGGGATATAGGTGGCGATATGGGAATCACAATGAGAAGCACGGGGTCGCAACGTTCGATATTCGACGGAACAACCCCGTTGAAGATAACAAAACCTATAAGGCTTATAGAATTATTTGCGGGAATCGGCGCACAAGCAAAAGCCCTTGAAAATCTCGGCGTTGCTTTTGAGCATTATCGGATATGCGAATTTGATAAATACGCCGTAGCGAGTTATAACGCCGTCCACGGAACTTCTTTCGAGACAAGCGATGTAACACAACTACACGCCAAGGATTTAGGAATCGTAGAAACCGATAAATACACCTATATTCTTACATACTCGTTCCCTTGCACCGATTTATCGAAGGCGGGGAAGCAACAAGGTATGAGCAAGGAAAGCGGAACTCGGAGCGGGCTTCTTTGGGAAGTTGAACGAATACTTCTCGAAATCGTCCAAGAGGGGGGGCAACTCCCGCAAGTGCTTCTTATGGAAAATGTTCCCGACGTATTAAGCGAGAAGAGCCGCAAAGACTTCTTTGCTTGGTGCTACTTCCTTGAAGGGTTGGGATATACAAGTAAATACGCTTTATTGAACGCAAAAGACTTCGGCGTTCCGCAAAATCGAGAAAGGTGTTTTATGTTGAGTTGGCTCGGAGATGATTATTATTACGACTTCCCCGAAGGAAAACCGCTCACGAAGAAACTCAAAGATGTGTTGGAGACCGAAGTGGAAGAAAAATACTATCTATCCGATAAGACGATAAAGTGTCTCAATTTAGGCTTGGACGATAAGACGGGCTTTGCGGGGGGGGCAGCCTTCCGAAGCAATCTCCAAAACCGTCCGAGCGGGCGGAAGAGGAAGCCTTGACCGACATTGTTGGGATATTGTTGTCGAACCAAGGAAAGAAGTTTGAGCGAGAGACCGAGACCGCAAGTGCGCTTATGGCGAGAGATTATAAAGGTTTTGGGAATCAAACATCTACGGGAGTGTTGGAATGGAAGAAATAAAATGTAAGCACGTAGCACAATTAGAAGGTAGTTTTGAAATGGCGAACCGAGTTTATTCCCCGGACGGGCTGTGTCCTACTATCCGAACTATGCAAGGCGGCGGGTTAGAGCCAAAAATCATCGAAGATTTTTATAAATCCCGTGAGCCGAGAGAGTTTGAAGGGGTAGCCCCGACTCTTCGGAGTGAAAGACAAGGTTTGAAAGTGGTAGAAGGACACCGTTTTTACGAGCAAGCCTTTGAGACCGTAAAGGAAAACGATTGCGAAGGCGGAGATACGATTGACGCCTTCAATAAGAAGGTCAATAAAAGCGGTGTTTCGCCTACCGTAACCACGAGGCCCGAAGGATTCAAAACCGCTATTTTGGTGGTAGACGAGCCGACGGTCTATGACGGATTCAATCAATCCATACGGAAAGATAGTTCGTGTGTGGGAACGCTCACAAGGAATTGTGGGGCTGACCTTAAACGAAACGGTCAAGGAATTATCGAACCTACCAAGCAATATAGCCGTCCACACGGCTTTAACAAGGGCGGGATAAGCGAAAGCGAAGTGTTCCCCGCCGTGAGATGTTCTTCAACCGAGGACGGAAACAACGGTATTGTATCGGGAATCCGTGTTCGTAAACTTACGCCGAAGGAGTGTTGGAGACTTATGGGCTTTGACGATGAGAGTTTTTCCCGCGCCGAGAAGGTTGTGAGCAATTCGCAACTCTACAAGCAAGCCGGGAGCTCTATCGTTGTCGATGTCCTTATGGCGATATTCAAAAACTTATTTTAGGAGAAACAAATGAAAGTTGATATATTTCAAACAAACAATCGGTATAGCGTTATCTACGCCGACCCGCCTTGGAGTTTCAAGACCTACTCCGACAAAGGGAAAGGGAGAAGCGCGGAAAGACATTATCCGACTATGAACAAGAAGACAATACAAGAACTGCCTATCGAAAGGATAAGCGATAAGGATAGCGTTCTCTTGCTTTGGGTAACGTTTCCTTGCTTATTGGAAGGCTTGGAACTTATAAATGCTTGGGGATTTACATACAAAACGGCTGCTTTTACTTGGTTGAAGCAAAACAAAAAAAGCGATACGTTGTTTATGGGAAACGGGTATTATACAAGGTCAAATGGCGAGTGTTGCTTGCTTGCAACCAAGGGAAGGGTTCTCGAAAGAAAGTCTCGTTCAGTTATGTCGGCTGTATTAACCCATATCGAGAGACATAGCAAAAAGCCCGATGTTGTGAGAGAGCGTATTGTGGAACTTTTCGGCGATATTCCGAGAATTGAGTTATTCGCAAGGGAACACGCCGAAGGTTGGGATTGTTGGGGAAACGAGGTATAGGAGGTAAAATATGAATTATAAAAACGAAGCAACGGAAATCCTCGAAGAGTTTGCGAGTTCGTATAGCGAGGTCGATAGAAACCGGCTTGCAAGAAAACTCGAAGATATTGCAAAGGAGGCGCAAACGCCTCCTTCTAACGCAAAGTACGGAGAGTTGTTGAGGCTCGTAGCCGAGAATCCCTCTCTCCCGGTCGTTCCTATGGTATACTCCGAAGTCGTGCAAGACGAAGGCTATGCTTGGTGGCTTGGTTCGTTCGGAGAAGTCTCTGTCGATGAGTATGTGATTTTCAAGTCGAGTAAGTACGACGACGGAAAGTATTATACCAAGGGCGATGAGGACGAAATCGAGGAAATTATAGCCGAGTGGGTCTCGGAAGAAAATCCTCAAATGTCCGAGTCAGAGATTTTTGCGGAGGCGCATAGACAAGCCGAGGCTCTTCCTTGGAAGAAGGCAATTCTTGTGTATATAGGTCTCCCGGAGGTTGACGATGAATAAGCGCAAGCACATCGTTTTTATATCTTGGGGCAAGGATAGCCTCGCTCAACTAATTTTGATGATTTTGCAAGGGATTCACTTCGACGAGGTTGTGTATGTCGATATACGCTTCAATGAGAAGCGAAGCGGCGAACACCGCAAAATGGAGGCGTGGATTCCGATAGCAAAGCGGATTCTTTGGGAGAGGTTCGGTATCAAGGTTAAGGTCTTGAAAGCAAAGTACACCTTCCAAGAATACTTCTACAAGCAAAAAGAGAAAGGCGAAAAAGCCGGCGAGATATACGGATTCCCCTACACGATAGGCGCTTGGTGTAATTCGAGGCTCAAAGTCCAGGTTATAAACGAGTACATAAACTCTCTTGATTGCCCGGTTACGGAATATGTCGGAATCGCCTACGACGAGCCTTGGAGATATGTCGACCTCGTTGCAAAGAACAACGAAAAAATCGAATACCGTTCAATCCTCTTCGAGCAGAAGATAAGCGAGGAGCAAGCCTTCGAGATATGCCGACCTTATGACCTCATAAGTCCGAAGTATAAATGCGGCGGATTCCGAGGCGGTTGTTGGTTCTGTGTCAAACAATGCTACGCCGACCTCTACGAACTGCGGCGAGAATACCCGGAGGACTTCCAAGAACTCGTGGATATGGAGAGAGAAAGTCCGAACCGATTCAATCGGAATATGCCCCTCTCGGAAATTAAGAAGAGATTCGAGCAAGGGTATGTTCCGAAGCGAATCACAAAACGAAAAAAGATATTCGACTACGATAGACTTGACGAGTATATCGCAGCGAGAAAAAACAAGAAGGAGATACCGGAATGAAAATCAATAAACCAAAAAGACTCAAAACCCTTCCTCAATACTTCGAGGAAATCATCAAAAGCAATAAGCGAGCCGAGTTGAGGTTCAATGACCGAGACTTCAAGGTCGGAGACATCTACGAACTCGAAGAGTACTGTAAATGTCAAGAGTAAATTGCACAAAATCGAAAAAAAATTTATAAATTTTTTAAAATCTTTGAAATTTCCGCGTTAAATAGCTCATTTGCCGTTGCAAAGTTCAAAACTTGACGCGGATATTCATTTATCCAATCTTCA